>NZ_JBYTEO010000047.1:0-55110 GCF_058791355.1 Pseudomonas sp. EB271-G4-1 | reverse complement strand
ATGAGCGGTCACGCGTTAGCGAAAGGGTCGGTCACGATGTACCGAAACGGGCGGTCACGATGGGCCGAAATACGCAGTTTTGTTCCACGGAGCTCCTGCCAGACCATATAGCAATTAAGCGTTGATCTATGTGTTTGCTTTGCGCCAAGGTATTGAGTAAATGTCGCATTGCGTGAGTTCCTAATGAAAGATCCTCTCTGTTACGACCGCGGAAGAAAAGTCTGCCAAACCATTGCTGAAGTTTCGTAGTCGTAAAAAAACATGGTACGTTTTCACATTGCCAGTATGTTTTTGTGTAGGGAGTGCGAGAAGCATATGGATATACAAATAAACAATCTTCGTACTTAACCTGAGAGACACCGTCTATAAAAGGAAATGTGGGTGAAAGATTATTTGTTGCCCATTTATAAAGATTAGAGGCGCTTATGAAGCTTTCATCATCCAGTCGTATTTTAGTATCTCGGTAGTAAACTCCGCTTTTTGATTGAAATAACCTATTTAGTCCCGGCGGCATCATTGCGGCAGGTGGAGATTTTGGTCTGTTAAAATACAACGGCTGTGAGTAGTTATTGTCACTCCTTTTATAGCCAATTATTGCTAACGCCTCCTGAATGCTATATTCCTCCTTGCCTTTCAAATGTTCGAGGTCTTCAGGTATGTAAATGCTTTCATTTTTTCTGTACCACGCTGAAGCATTTCTTGCAGATTCACCAAATTCGTTAAGTTTTCGACATGCCTCCGTTACCACTTTCTCAAATTCGATACATGGCGCTCTTTTAACCGTCGATTTTCCATTCTTTGCCGGCCTAGGAAAACACAGTCCAAAACCATTAAGTGTAGTTATGCAATCGACATCTAACGTCAGTATTTCTGATCCTCTGGACGGTGCATAGTTCAACAGCGCAAACGCCGATGAAACTAATATTTCGAAGCCGTTCAGTGGAGATTTAAAAGATTCGGCGAGAACTTTACATGCCTCGAGATTCGGTAAAAAAGTTTTGGCTGAACGTTGAGGCCTTATGTGAGGGTTTTGAAGATATCTTATTTTTTCCGGGGATAGATTATATTTTTTTAACGTCTTGCCTATACACGCCAAGCCGGCTCCTAATCGATAGGTAAGCCCTGGTGATAAATCGGTTCTGTTTGAGGCTCTGGCAAAGTCTGAATTAACTAATTCCCAAGGTTTTTTGAATGATGGAAGCGTGTCAATGAGAAAATAAAACCCATTAGCGACGTCACGGCATTTTTTTTTGTTCTCGAGCGACCGTATCAGGTGAAATAGCTTGAGGGCGATGATCCAATCTTCATCAGCACAGACTTGTTCGAAGATAGGAGTCTTTTTTTCGAAAGTAGAAGGGAGGGCATGCGTAAAGTCACATGGGTCAGCTTTTAATAGCATCTTGTGGGGTAGCTTGTATTTTAATGACATACTAATATTGTTGTTTTTAATGAGCTGCTCTCTGAATTGGGGTATAAAAGTTTCTTTGAACCACTCAAAATTTAGTTGGGGATTTTCTTTGTTCATGATAGATGCTCCTGTTTAATGCTAAGTTTTGTAATCCACATATCGCATGCATCGATATATTCCATAACACTTGTTTTTATTTTAATGTCAGGTTGATTTTGGTGCTCTTGGATTAGATATTGTTTATATTCCCCAAATGGCGCATCTCGGAAAGGTTCAAATTTTGAACAAAGCAAGCATGCAACTGGTGCATGATCCGTACAATTTTTCATACTGCCACAAACTCCTATTGGTTTAGCTTGAGCAATTCCGTAATGGCGCTGTATTGAGTCGGGCATTTCCATAATTGCCCGTTCATATCCCCCCTCATAAGGGCTGCCAAGAAATAAATTCGCGATAGATGCGAGTGCGGAGCCTAACTCCTCTTTGATTCTGGCCTGAGATTCTGGAATGGAGTCAATGTATGAACTGGCTGACGAAGGATCGCTGTGTAATCCTAAAAACATCAACTCATGTATACTTGCTCCATGGACAGCGGCACGCGTGAGTAGTGTATGTTTGAATCTAATGAAGTTTAAGTTTATTTTTCCGTCGGATACTCTGTCGCTCCTAATGCCAAGATCGTAAACAACATCTTTCAATCTTGTCAGTATTACAGAAGCATTGCATGGTATATCAGGTAGTTCTTTAATTTTTTCTTCGGGAATCACAAGTCCAGCAACACCCACGGATTTGTGAATTAAGTAAGTTCTATTTCTGCTGCGGCAGATGGGCATCATATAATTGATAAGTGTGTTTACTAAGGGTGGGAGTCTTATATTTCTATAAATAGATTTGCTTTTGAGTTTTTGTTTGATGATCTCGATTCTCAATATCCAGTTCTTTTGGGTTTGACTGTAGGTCAGGTCGTCTAACTTAATCTTGAGAATTTGACTTTGCCTATATCCCAGTACTAAGGCAAGAAAGAAAATCGCTAGATGCTCAAGTTGGAGCATGCCCTTTTCATAACCACTGCAGATCGCAAATGTGACATCTCTAACTTCAAGCTCAGTCAGTGCGCCATTAGTTGGATCTGCTGCTCTAACAGTTCTTGATCTTTTGTAATTTGCGCTGCTGATCATATCAATTGCTAAATTGTACTCTTCGCTCCATAACACTCCATTCTCACCGTTACATGAAGATAAAAAACCTTTTAAGTTTTGGTTCTTATTTAGCCATTCTATGAAGATTGACCATAGTTCGTTATTTTCACTTATTTTTCGTATAAATTTGTTTTGTAGTGAGCTGAAATCTTCAAGCTTTCTACAAAGTTCGTTTAATTTGGTGCAGTAAGATTCAATAGACGAAAGGGAATAACTTTCTGCTATCCTAGAGCATAGTTCGTTGCGAAATGACTCTATAATTTCGAAATCCAGGTAATTTCGCATTGGCTCGAATTCGACATGTCCTTTTCTACGAAGAGACTCGTGTATAACAGTGAATGTAGACCCAACATTAATAGTGAGCTGAGTTTTCTGGTGGTAAACGGTTATTTCTTCGAAAGCTTCGCTTTTGTAATCATGTTTATTAGAGGTTTTCATGAGGATTATCCATAATTAGTTTAGTGTTTAATATCTTGTCTTCTGCAAACAGACGGTCGTTCCCGATTTTTTGGAATGCGTATCTGGCGTAGTGATCTGGCATCTTTGAACGCAAGCTCCACCCCATCTGAACTCGTAGAATACTTAGGGCGTTCGTAATAATTCTCTCTCTATCGCGTCCCGTGTATCCATCGGCCTTTTCATATTCTCGAAGTATAAAATTGCATGCCCAAGAATGCCGAAGACTGTGCGGATTTATTTTTCTTTTAGTTATGTTACTCAATAGATTGAATATTTTACCAACTGCATCATTAGATAACGGTGCACCAGATATTCCAATTATCAAAAAATTATGTTTTACGCATGATTTTATTTTGTCTCTTTCGATAATATATCTTTCGATAAGGGTCCATAAGGCGTCAGAGATTTTTAATTCTCTGTTCAATGTTTTTACGGTGGCAGGCGAAGATCTAGGGTCCGTGCGCAAATCTGAGTTTGACTCTATTTTTACTGTTACATATCCGTGCTTTTTTCGATCGAAGCAATCAGTGGTTATTCCAAGTAGTTCACTATTTCTGACTCCCAGTTCTCGTAGTAGATGAAATAATACTAGGTCCCTATGCAATAAAAACTTAGATTTGCGATTAAGGTTGTGTTTAATGGCACGATCCATCATCGTGTAATCATCTTGTGTCCAAGGCTCTACACAATTATCATCACTAGAGTTACTGCTTCTAAGTTGTTTCTCAAGTCGATTTGAAAAATCAACAATTGCCGTTCCTTTCTCTGTCTTAGTGTCAACCAATAGTTCTTCGGCCAAAAACAGTAAGAAAGGTTTTGCGAGTCGACATCTTCTATCGTACGCTGAGTTACATACTTTTTTTTGATTGATGAAGCCTAATCCTGAAATTCTGCGTTCGTTATTGTTCTTGGATTCCATTAAGCAGTTACGTAATTTTGATAGCTCTCCGTTGGTAAGGAATTTTCCTTCTCTGAATCTTTTCACGTAGTTAATTTTTTTATATCTAAAAAACAGCATTACTATGCAGATGTCATAGCAATATGTGATTAATGATTTTGGCCTGACTTGTCTTTTTAGATTTATAAGCCAATAGTTAGCCCAAAACACTGGTTTGTTGTCGTCAAAGATTAGTGCTGTGGGTATTCCGTCAGTGGTTTTGAACTCAC
This sequence comes from Pseudomonas sp. EB271-G4-1, assembly GCF_058791355.1. Lineage (NCBI taxonomy): Bacteria > Pseudomonadati > Pseudomonadota > Gammaproteobacteria > Pseudomonadales > Pseudomonadaceae > Pseudomonas > Pseudomonas sp. EB271-G4-1. Next base: position 50,877 of record NZ_JBYTEO010000047.1, on the reverse strand, counting down.
GGACTTTCATGCTGCTTTCCTCAATATGTATAATGAGGGACAGCATGATTTAGACAAATTTTTTTGTGGTTTAAGCTGGTTAAATTTGTCCAAAAAAAATAATGGGCTGACTGCAGTTTTTTTTTGCGGGATAAGTGAGCGAAAACTCACAAGGGGAGCGGGTGCATGAGGCATATCAACGATTTCCTTGATTATGAAACATCAAAGTCAACGCTGATCACCCGTACACGGCCGAATTATTGATGGCTGTAGTGTATCAAGCCGAACTAGCTGATGGACTAAGCAGGCCTTCGCTGGGTCTGCTACTGCGGCTAATTATGCACAAAACCTAGACTGATGCAACAGTATGTTCGTGAGTCGGATAATTAAAGCAGTAATCAACATGTTGTATATTCCTAATAATTGTTATGTTGACTATGCATTTTTTTATGTTTTGTTGACTCACTATCCCATTGGTGCTGTTGGAGGTGGTAAATACATCAATAGTCAACAAAACGCTCCTTCGTCGGATAATACCTGGCCACCGTTGCGCCCGGTGGCGCCCCAGCCGATCTTGTGGCTTTCGACGATGGCGACCTTCAGGCCTTTCTCCGCCAGTTCGACGGCCGTGGCGACGCCAGTGAATCCGCCGCCGATGATGACTACGTCGACGCGGTGCTGGCCTTGCAGGGTTGGGTAATCGGTTTCGTGATTGAGGGTGGCGGTGTAGTAGGAGTTGGTGCGTTGGGTCATGTTTTTGTCCAGGCGAAATGAGGTCGAGAGACAGCGCGATCCTTGTGGGAGCGAGCCTGCTCGCGAAGCGGCCGGCACATTCAGCACTTGTAGTGACTGACACACCGCTTTCGCGAGTAGGCTCGCTCCCACAGGGCGGGGCGGATGGCGGTTTACGCCTCAGTCAAGTACCAACGCCAATCCTGCTCACCCACTTCAGCCATGAACTGCCGATACTCCGCACGTTTGACCGCCAGGTACACTCCCAGAAATTCCTGCCCCAACGCATCCCGCGCCCACACCGAATTTTCCAGCGCCGTCAGTGATGTCAGCCAGTCGGTCGGCAGCAATTGCGTGGCCTGCGCGTAGCCGTTGCCTTGCACCGGTTCGCCGGGGTCGAGGTTCTCGCTGATGCCGCGATGGATGCCAGCCAGGATCGCCGCCGCTGCCAGGTACGGGTTGGCATCGGCACCGCAGATGCGATGTTCGATGTGACGGCTGTTGGCCGGGCCACCGGGCACCCGCAGGCTGACGGTGCGGTTGTCGACGCCCCAGGTCGGGGCCAGCGGCGCATAGCTGTTGGCCTGGAAGCGCCGGTAGGAGTTGGCATTGGGGCAGAACAGCAACAGCGAATCGAGCAGCGACGCCAGCATGCCGCCGATGGCGGTGCGAAGCAGCGGGGTGCCGGCCGGGTCCTCGGACGCGAACAGGTTGCGGCCTTCGGCATCGGCGATGCTGACGTGCATGTGCATGCCGGTGCCCGCCAGGTGATCGAAGGGTTTGGCCATGAACGTCGCCTGCATGCCGTGCTTGTGGGCCACGGCTTTGACCAGGCGTTTGTAACGCACCGCCTGATCCATCGCCTGCAAGGCATCGCCGTGTTCCAGGGTGATTTCCACCTGCCCCGGCGCGTATTCGGAAATCGCTGTGCGCGCCGGAATGCCATGGAGTTTGCACGCGGCATAGAGGTCGGCGAGAAATGGCTCGATCTGCTCCAGCTCACGCAGGCCGTAGACCTGGGTATGTCGCGGTCGACCGCCGTCAGCGTCCAGCGCCGGTTGCGGGCGACCATTGTGATCGCGCTTGGCGTCCAGCAAATAGAACTCCAGCTCGCACGCCATCACCGGGTGGTATCCCTCGGCTTGCAACCGATCGATGACCTTGATCAGCAGGTGACGTGGATCCGCGATGCTCGCCGGCATGCCTTCTTGCGGGTGCATGCTGACTTGCACCGCCGCGGTCGGAATCTGCCGCCACGGCAAACGCACCAGGCTGCCTTCGAGCGGGTAGGCACGGCAGTCGATGTCACCCACCTCCCAGACCAGTCCGGAGTTCTCGACGTCATCGCCTTGCAAGGTCAGGCCGAGGATGGTGCTGGGCAGCGGGCGACCGCTTTCATACACCGCCAGCAGTTCCTCGCGGTGCAACAGCTTGCCGCGCGGCACGCCGTTGGCATCGAGAATGAACAGCTCGATCATGTCGATATCGGGGTTGTTCGCCAAAAAGCGTTGGGCGTCTTCAAGGGCTGCGAATTTCATTGTTCATCACTCACGGTGGCGTCCCGCGGACGCACGGATTCAGGCCAGGGCGCGACGGCGGATAAAGATCCACGGCGCTCTGGCAGCGATAGCGAAAAAGTAAGGGGGCTCGACGCGTCGTGGACGCAATCAGGCGAGCAGGGTGCTATCCGGCGGGCGTGCGGAGTGACGCAGTTTGGAGCGGCGCAGGGCCATGGGCAGGTTGACGATGCGCTTCATGAGGCAATGCCGTCCACGACCCCTGCAGAGGGGGTCAGGAATGAGACATCCAGCAAGTGGTGCTCTGACGGTGCGGTGCTCATGACTCAGGTTTCCAGCAGGGGAAATCGTCGGTGGCGGATAACACGCTATCCGCAGTGACTGGATACTAGGGGTGAAAGCGCAACCTGTAAACGTCTGTTTTCAGCGCAGAAGGTGCACGGCCACCCCGATCAGCCCACAACCGGACAATACTTCGATGACCCCGCGCTTGAACTTCAGCAGGGCAATCGCGGCCGCAATGGCGATCAGCAGCGACGGCCAGTCCAGCCGATTGGCGAAGCCCTCAGGCCACAGCACATGATAAGCAAAGAAGCACGCCAGATTGACAATCACGCCAACCACCGCAGCGGTAATCGCGGTCAGCGGCGCGGTGAACTTGAGTTCGTTGTGCGTCGATTCCACCAGCGGGCCACCGGCGAGAATGAACAGGAACGAAGGCAGGAAGGTGAACCAGGTCACCAGCATGGCGGCGACGGCACCGGCGACGAAGGCCTGATCGGGACCGAACACCTGATGCACGTAGCCGCCGATGAAACCGACGAAGGCGACCACCATGATCAGTGGCCCGGGTGTGGTTTCGCCGAGCGCCAGGCCATCGATCATCTGCGTCGGCGTCAGCCATCCATAGTGGCCGACCGCGCCCTGGTAGACATACGGCAGCACCGCGTAGGCACCGCCGAAGGTCAGCAGCGCCGCCTTGGTGAAAAACCAGCCCATCTGGGTCAGCGTGCCTTCCCAGCCGAACAGGGTGGTGAGGGAGGCCATCGGCAGCGCCCACAACAGCGCGCCGATCAGGGCCAGGCGCAGCAGTTTCCAGCTGCTGAAACGGGCATGCTCGGGCGTGGGTGTGTCGTCGTCGATGACGGCGGCGCCGAAGGATTTTTGCGCGGCGCCGTGCCCGCCGGTACGGAATTTTTCGGGGGCCAGGCGCCCACCGAAATAACCGATGATTGCTGCCCCCAAAACGATCAAGGGAAACGGTACGTTGAGCGCGAAGATGGCCACGAATGACGCGGCGGCGATGCCCCACATCCAGGCGTTTTTCAAGGCCCGGGAGCCGATCCGATGCGCCGCCTGCAGCACAATGGCGGTCACCGCCGGCTTGATCCCGTAGAAAAGCCCGACCACCACCGGCACCTCACCGAAGGCGACATACACCCAGGACAAGGCTATCAGGAGGAACAGCGACGGCAGCACGAACAGCACGCCGGCAATCACGCCGCCCCAGGTCCGGTGCATCAGCCAGCCGATGTAGGTCGCCAATTGCTGGGCCTCGGGGCCGGGCAGCAACATGCAATAGTTGAGCGCATGCAGGAAGCGGCGCTCGGAGATCCAGCGCCGGCGTTCGACCAGTTCCTGGTGCATGATCGAGATCTGCCCGGCCGGCCCGCCGAAGCTTATGAAACCGAGCTTGAGCCAGAAACGGAACGCTTCTCGCAGACTGATTGCAGCGGGCTTCGCGGGTTGCTGTGCTTCGACGGGGGCAGGGCTCAAACGGCGATTCCTTTTGCAGGGACTCTCTGACACGCGACTTTAACCATGAGCACGCGGTTTGAATAGCCAGGCACTGCGTCAACTCAAAACGTAGTCCACCGGCATGAGCGGCGGCGGCAATGTCGTCTCACCCATGGCCGCCAGCACATCGCGCTCGATGGTGCGTACCAATGCGTCGATGGGCAGCTGGTTTTCATCGCGACCAAACGGGTCTTCCAATTCATCGGCAATCGCATCCAGGCCGAAGAACGTGTAGCTGACAATCGCGGTGAAGACCGGCGTCAGCCAGCCCAACGGTTCGGCCATGGCGAATGGCAGCAAGATGCAGAACAGGTAGATGGTGCGGTGCAGCAACAAGGTGTAGGGGAAGGGCAGCGGCGTGTTCTTGATCCGTTCACAGACCGCTTGGACCTGGGTCAGGCGGGTCAAGTGGTTGGCCATCAGCATGTGGCGCCACTCGTTGATCACGCCAGACTCGGCCAGCGTCGAGCATTGTTGGCCTGCCTGCATCAGGATTCGCCCACAGAGATCGCCTGCGTTGTCCACCGGCATCGGATCGAGCCAGGCCCCACTGGCCGCCTGTTCGTTCTCCTGGCGCAACCTGGCGTTGAGCGCGTGGGCGAAGCCACAGAGTTTGCGTAGCAGGCTGTTACGCTCGACTTCATCCTTGATGACCTGGGTTTCTCGCGCCATGGAGCGAATCTCCACCAGCATGTCGCCCCAGGCCTTGCGCGCTTCGTACCAGCGGTCATAACAGGCGTTGTTGCGAAAGCTCATGAAGATCGACAGCGACAGGCCCAGCAGGGTGAAGGGCGTCGCACTGACCTTGGAAAAATAGCTGGGGTGCGACATCTCGACGAGCACGATGACCGATGCGAGCAGCGTCACCATCAGGGCGCGCCAGGCGATGCGCTTGGCGATCGAGCCTTTGAGCGAAGTCAGGATGCCGATCAGGTTGGGTTTGGGTCTCACGATCATGGTTGTGCGCCTGGGCAAGGACAGTGATGGAGCTGGCATTTAATCGCCGGTCATGGGCATGACGCGGCGCAGGCTAGGAGCAACGAGTCCGTACGTCCAATCACTATGAGTGACTGGGTGATCGACGGAGTCTATGAAGGATTTTCAAGCGCGCAGCGATGGTGCGCCGCTGCGGCTGTCGTCATTCATTGCGCCCCGAACATCACCGTCCAGTAAATCCCCGCATCGCTCTTCGGATCAACCGCATACGCCGCGCCGAGGTCGCGGAACTGCGGGTTCATCAGGTTGGCGCAATGGCCGGGGCTGGCCAGCCAACCGTCGACCACCTTGCGTACGCTGTCCTGCCCGGCGGCGATATTCTCGCCGATCTGCTGGAAGTCGTAGCCCGCCAGCTCGGCGCGATCGCCTGGGGTACGGCCGTCGCGGTCCTTGTGATCGAAGTAATTGTTGTTGGCCATGCTGCGCGCCTGGGTTTCGGCGGCGCTCGCCAGGGTGGTGTTCCAGGCCAGCGGCGTGGTGGCGTTGAAGGTTTGTGCGCCACATTGGCGGGGGCGGCTGCGCGCGACGTTGAGTTCGGCGAGCAGTTTCTGCCCTTCGGCCTGCCAATCACCCAGGCGTGCGCTCAACAATGGCCGGGCCAGTACGATGCGCCACTCGCGGTCCTGGCGGCTGACGCCGACGTCGACGAACTGCGGGTCGAGCACGATCTGGCAAAAACTTTCCTGGATCGCCTTCATCGCCGAGGGCGCATCGCGCGGCCCGGTCAGGCTGATCGCCTGCACGTTTTTCATCGGATACCCTGCAGCGGCCATGGCCTGTTGCAGGTTGCCAACGCTGGCGGCGGACAGCACCAGCCGCGGGTCGGCCGACAGCGGCGGCAGTTCCGATGACACCTGGCCTGCGCAACGCTGCAACTGGGCGCGGTAGACGTTGATCGATTCGATCAGTTGCGACTCATCGCTCGCCTGCGCAGTGGCGGCAAACAGAAGTCCCAGTGAAAACCCGGCAAGGCGCAGGGTGGACGATAGGAAAGGCATGGAAATCCTCCTTGAGCTGACTGCGCCCATGATGCGCGAAGTGCCCCCCTTGAGCGCAATGCCTTTTTCCGGGTTGTTGCATCCTCCGCGCCATCATTTCACTACTACACTCAAGCGATACTGCCTACGGAGTAGTGTCCGATCATGCGCCACGCCTGGATTTCCACCTGCCTCGCCCTGACCCTGCTCGCTGTCCCGGCATTCGCCACTGACCAGGAACAAAAACAGAAAGTCGCCGAAGACAAGGCCCAGGTGCTCGAGCACAAGGCCGCAGAAAATAGCAGCCCCGCGGCAGTGCCCAAGGCTCAAGCCATTACCCAGCCTGAGGTCCAGGCCGTGGACCCGGCGGGCAAGGCGCCGCTGGATGACGCCATCACCTGTCTCGCCCGTTCGATCTACTGGGAGGCCAAGGGCAAGGACTCGGTCGACATGGAAGCGGTGGCCAACGTGGTCATGAATCGCCTCGGCCATGAAGGTTTTCCCGATACCGTGTGTGCTGTAGTCAAGCAGGGCTCGGAGACCAGGAGCTGCCAGTTTTCCTGGTGGTGCGATGGGCGCCCGGACTCCGTTCAGGAGGAGGTGCCTTACGCGATGGCCAAGGAAATCGCACGCAAGGCGCTGAACAAGCAATTGCCGGATCGCACCAAAGGCGCACTGTATTTCCATGATCGCACGGTGAAGCCGGACTGGGCCAAGGAGTACACCCATACGGCGGACATCGGATTGTTCAGGTTTTACAAACCCCAGGGCGGTGATGCGAAGTAATCATATTTACGTGAAAAACCCTTGAAATTTATCCAGGCCCGCGAAACTGCAATATTTCTGTTTTACAAGCTTCATGACGGAGCAACGCGTTAGAAATGTCATGAGTGGAAACAGAACATGAAGCAGGCGTGGTTTTTCAGCAGTCATTCGGCACCGCCAGGTGCGTCCTTTGCGGTTTGCGCCTCGTGACGGTACTTGTCACCGGCGCCGCCGGTTTCATCGGCTTTCATACAGCCAGGCGCTTGTGCCTGGACGGTCATGAAGCCGTCGGGATCGACAACCTCAACGACTATTATGACGTAGCGCTCAAGCAGGCACGGCTAAAGGCGCTTGAGTCGTTGCCGGGCTTTCGCTTCCGGAAAATGGACATCGTCGACAAGCCGGCATTGCTGGACTTGTTCGGCGAGTACCGATTCAGCGAAGTGGTGCACCTGGCCGCCCAGGCCGGCGTGCGTTATTCGCTGGACCAACCGGATGTGTACGCCCAATCGAACCTGGTGGGCTTCCTCAATGTGCTGGAAGCCTGTCGGCACCATCGCCCCGGGCACCTGATCTATGCCTCGAGCAGTTCGGTCTACGGCAGCAACTGCAAAATGCCTTTCAGCATCGAAGACGCGGTCGATCAACCGGTTTCGTTGTACGCGGCCACCAAGCGTGCCAATGAACTGCTCGCCCACAGTTACTGCCATCTGTACGGCCTCAAGGCCAGCGGTCTGCGCTTCTTCACGGTCTACGGACCCTGGGGCCGGCCCGACATGGCACCGTTCAAATTCGCCCAGGCGATCCTCAGCGGCCAGCCCATCGACGTCTACAACCAGGGCGAGATGGCGCGGGACTTCACCTACATCGATGACATCGTGGAAAGCATCGCTCGCCTGCGCACTCGACCGCCGGGCGAGGGGATCAATCGACTCTTCAACATCGGTCGCGGTGAACCGATGGCGCTGCTGGATTTTATCGAGTGCCTGGAGTCGGCATTGGGCACCGAAGCCCGGCGTCACTTCATGCCGATGCAGGACGGTGATGTGGTCAAGACCTGGGCCGATGTCTCGGCACTGCAAGCGTGGATCGACTTTCGCCCGCAGGTGTCGGTGGCAACCGGGGTCGGGGCCTTTGTGCAGTGGTATCGGCAGTTTTATCAGATCTGAATCGTTCGCCGCTGATAACGGTAAAACCATAGGGCGAGGGGACTCCATGAGCCAAGACATATTTGTGTCGGTACTGATTCCGGCAAAGAACGAAGCGAACAACCTCAAGCCACTGCTCGAGGAGGTGCGCGAGGCAATGGCAAACGAAGCGTATGAAATCATCGTGGTCGACGATGGCAGTACCGATGCCACCTTGCACGAGCTGCGGCAGATCAGGAACAGCGGTTTGAGCGCCTTGCGCATCCTCCATCATGAACGCTCGCTGGGGCAAAGCACCTCGCTCTACCACGCGGCACGGGAAGCGCGTGGGCAATGGCTGGCCACCCTCGACGGCGACGGCCAGAACGATCCAGCGGACATCCCCGGCATGTTGGCGCTGGTGCGCGGTGAGCAGGGCAGGGGCAATGTGCAGCTGGTGGCGGGTCACCGTACCAACCGCCGCGATACTGCGAGCAAGCGCTGGGCTTCGCGTTTCGCCAACGGTCTGCGCCGGCGCCTGCTCAAGGATGCCACGCCGGACACCGGCTGCGGCCTGAAGCTGATCGAGCGCGCGGCGTTCCTGCGCCTGCCGTATTTCGACCACATGCACCGATTCATTCCGGCATTGATCCAGCGCCACAACGGCCGAACGATCAATTACCCGGTCAACCATCGAGCGCGCACCGCAGGGGTGTCCAAGTACGGCAACCTCGACCGTGCCCTGGTGGGCATTCTTGACCTGGCCGGTGTCTGGTGGCTGATCAAGCGCACGCGGCTGAACACCCACGCCCAGGAGCTCGAAGGATGATCATGACCCGCGAAACCCTGTGGCTGGTGATTGGTTTTGCCGGACAGATCGCGTTTACCGGACGGTTCGTCCTGCAGTGGCTGTACAGCGAATACAAAAAGCGCAGCGTCATCCCGGTGAGCTTCTGGTACCTGAGTATTGTCGGCAGCACCTTGTTGTTTGCCTACGCCATCTACCGCCAGGACCCGGTGTTCATTGTCGGGCAGGCATTCGGCTCCATCGTGTACCTGCGCAACCTGCAATTGATTGCCAAAAACCGACAATCCAGGGAATAGACCATGCGCCGAAAACTCTCGCCCCGGGTCGAATGCCTGGTCCTGATGCTGCTCGCCTTGCTGTTGATCGGTGCCGGGCTGGGCTTGCGCCAGGCACAGAACGTCGATGAGGAGCGCTTCCTCGGTGTGGCCCTGGAGATGCTGCACAACGGCTCGTGGCTGATTCCGCATCGGGCCGGGGAGATCTACGGCGACAAGCCGCCGATCTTCATGTGGACGGTGGCATTCTTCATCTGGCTGACCGGCCTGCCCAACCTCGCCCTGTACATTCCCGGGCTGTTGTCGGCGACAACCGTCACGGCACTGGTCCATGACCTGGGTCGTCGGCTCTGGAGCCAGCGTATCGGTCGCATCGCTGCATTGTTGTACCTGGCGACCTACCAGACCCATAGCATCCTGCGCACCGGGCAAATCGACAGCTTCCTGATTCTGTTCACCACCCTGGGCCTTTACGGGCTGGCACGCCATCTACTGCTTGGACCCGCGTGGCGTTGGTTCTACGTCGGATGCGCGGCGATGGGCATCGGCGTGATCACCAAAGGCGTCGGTTTTCTGCCGGTGTTGCTGTTGATCCCCTATGCCTATGCGGTGCGTAAGGGCTGGCCGGGGGTGGTGGCGATGCCGGGCGAGTCGCGCAGATGGCTGCTTGGGTTTGTGTTCATGCTGGCTGCTATTGCGATCTGGCTGCTGCCCCTGGCCTTGTCCATCGCGCTCAATGGCAGCGCTGAGGAAATCGCCTATGCGCGGGAAATCCTCCTGCGCCAGACCGCCGGACGCTATGCCGCCGCCTGGCATCATCGGGAACCCTTCTGGTACTTCTTCACCAACGTCATTCCACAGTACTGGCTGCCACTGGTATTGGTGTTGCCGTGGCTGGTGCCGGCCTGGCGCCGCCAGCTGCAAAAGCGCGATGGCCGGGTGCTGGTGTTGCTCGGCTGGGTGGCGCTGGTGGTGCTGTTTTTCTGTATCAGCAGCGGCAAGCGCAAGTTGTATATCTACCCGGCATTGCCAGCGCTGGTCCTGGTGGCAGCGCCGCTGGTGCCCTGGTTGCTGCAGCGTTGGTTCAGGCAGCGCCCGCGCTTGCGACGAGTGTTCCCGGCATTGGTCGCGACCTGGTTCGTGCTGTGGTTCGCCCGGGGTTTCGTCGAACCGGTCAGGGATGGGGTCAATCCCAATCAAACGCTCATGGCCCAGGCCAACAGCATGACCCATGGCGCGAACCTGGTCCTTGTCAACTGGAGCGAAGGGCACTGGCTGTTCGCCCGGCAGCCGATCGTGCACTTCGGTATGCTCGACTCCACCGTCGAAAGAGCCGCGCAATGGCTGCGCGAACACTCGCATGACTACGCCCTGGTGCCGGACGACGTGCTGGAGCGCTGCTTCAAGCCTGCGGCTGCGCGGGAAGTGGGGGAGAACTCCCGGGCGCAATGGTCGATTGTCGGGGCGGATGCGGATAATGGGTTGTGTCATGCGCAAGCGTCATCGACGGTGTATCGGTTTTCGTGGGCTGATCCGCAGGTGCAAGTGTCCGTGCCCTAGCGAAGCTCATGCATATTTGGATTGATCGTTCCCACGCTCTGCGTGGGAATGCATCCTGTGACGCTCCGCGTCATTCTTGCGCACGGCTCACGTCATGTGTCGTCAACGGAACGCGGAGCGTCCCTGGCGGCATTCCCACGCAGAGCGTGGGAACGATCACAAGCAAAGCGAGGCGGCCTGACAGCCGACCTGATTTTGCGGGTGTACCCGACCCCCCGTAGGAGCCAGCGGTGTTGGGGGTAAATGCAAAAGTCAGGTCGGCTGTCAGGCCGCCTCGCTTTGGCTTTTGATCTGGGCGCCCCGTTAACCACGCTGGCAGAACGCAGGCATTGCGCAGTGGGTAAACCGGCAGGACGCCGGTTTAGCCGCGCTGGGCCATGGATGGCCCATCGCGGCGACCCACGGAGCAATGCCTTCGTTCTGGCATGCCGAGCCTAAGCGAGGCACCGAGTGGTGGGGCAAGAGCGCTTTGGTTACTTTCGCGCTTTTCGAAAGTGACTCGCCGTAAGGGCGAAACCCTAAGTGGCCGTTACCGCAGCAATGGATATACACCCCGTCCCCTACTTGTGAACAGCAACTGATCAAAACTTCGCATAGTTCAACGCATCGACAATCGCCGAACCGCCGATACCTGTCAGGGACAGCAGCAACGAACGGATCAATGGGTCTTCGGAGTAGCGCGAGAACGAACCGGTGTTGAGCGTTGCAACCCGTTCGCGAATCATCTTGAACTTGGCATAGCCCGGCGTCGATTCCGGTGTTTCCAGTAAATAGGCATCGATTCGTTGCAAGGCCACCGTGCGGGCCTTTTCCGCGGCTCGACGCAGGGTGAGCGCAGAGCCGAGCAGCAGCAACGCGGTCAGCAGGTAGGAAATCATCAGCCCTGGCGGTGTTGGCCAGTTGTCGAACAGGCTGCTGCGTGAGGCCAGCAGGATCAACAGCACCACGGTCGGTGCGTAGATCAGCCGATTGACCGCCGACGTACGCTTGGCGATCAGTTGCAGATCCACCCACTCGTCGATGCAGGGATGCTTGAGCATGCCGAAGATTTTCTTGTGTTCGGCCTGCAACGTCCCTGGCCAGATCGCATGGTGCTCGCTCAGATGACGGATGAAGCGCGTCAGCAACAGGTTGGCATCCATGACCCAGAACACCAGCACCTGGAACGTCAGCGTCGGAATCAGCCAGTTCAACATCCACCAGTCCGATGCACCGCGCACGGGCGTGCCTTCCATCGGCCAGATCACGAACAACACGCTGGTGACCACGACGTAGGCCCAGGTAGCGAGTAACGCCCGCAACAGACGGGCACCGAATGAACCACAGATGCAGTGCTCACCCCAGAAGCGCGCAATGACGATCATCTTGCGTCCGTCCGTGCAGCGGGCCTGGGCGGCCGCGCAGGACTTCGACCAGTCTTCGTTGGCACTCATCAGCGGGAAGAAAATCAGCAACAGCCAATGGCCAAGCTCATTGCACCAGCGGCGCAGGCTCCAGCCTTTGCCGCGGCGGATCAATCGCTGTACCTGGCCCCACAGGGTTGTCTGGTATTTGCGCATGTGCAGGCGCAGATGGAAGGCACTTTCGATCTCCGCGCGATTGATGCGCAGCTTGCGCCACCCCCAGGTCAACGCCGAGAGCGAGATCAGCACGGCCAGCAGGCGCAATGCTACGGTCGGCCAGGCGCTGATGCCTTCGAGCAAGAACATCGGCTCGCCCAGGCCGTTGTCGGTCAAGGTGCTGCGCATCTGGTACGCCAGCATCAACGCGAGAATGAACACCACCAGCGGGACCACGAAGTACCACGCCCAGGCATCGTATGAACCTGGGGTCACACTCGACGTCGCGTCCTGGGCCAGTGCCAATCGCCGCGTGGAGCGACGGAGCAGGTTCGACGACAGGATGCCCAGCAGCACCAGCACGAAGGTGAACCACAGGAATTCCGCATGCCAGTAGCGCGTGGCAATGAAGGCGCAGGCCGCCGCGACCATGAACAGCGTAATAGGTACGCCGCGCACCCACGCCAGGCGTGTGTCGTGTTCGTCCTGGGGGCCCTCGATGCGCCACCAGAGAATGAACGCAGCGATGCTCAGCAGGGTGAGTGTCAAAGGTCCGGCCCAAAAGAACGATTGGCTGTGTTTGAAACGCTCGCGCAGTGACTGGGAGGGCTCAGGGTAGGGCGGCGGCGAGGGATCTTGCAGGCAGCGCAACGCCATCAGATCGTGGGGCAGCACACCGCGCTCCGACTGGGCTTGGGTGGGCGCCTGGCAACTGGTCGGGCGTGAGGCGCCCAGTCGCGTGGCCAGGGGAATAAAGCCACTGATGCCCACTTCGTAGATGCCCGGCGAGAGCAGCTCCGATTTGGAATAGTCGAATTTCGCGCGCTTGGCATCAAAGGATTGCGGCGCCAAGGCCGCCAGTACTGAAATGAACACGGCACTTTGCAGGCTGTCGCGAAATGGCGGCACGTCCTGTTGCAGGGCGCGAGTCAGCGTCAGGCCATAGGGTGCGGCGAGGATCAGGTTGCGCGTGGTTTGCGCCTGGCCCCGCTGCAGCATGCGCGCGTCAAGGTCGGTGGAGAAGTACAGTTTGTAAGGCATTCGGCTCTTGAGGGCCTGCAGCACCAGCAGCTTGTCGTAGGCATCGACACCCAGGATACCGATGGCGCCGATGCCACTTTCGCCATCGCGTCGATAGGCCGCGTCTTCGCTGGCGATGTGGTCGGCGAGGCGTCGCAGATAATCGAGCTGGGAGTTGCCGTCGGATTTCTCCAGCGGGCTGAGGTCGATGGCGGATGCGCCACGGGCGTTTTTGCTGGCATCGTAGCTGGCGGTTTTATCGGTGCTCGCTGATTCTTCCGGCAGACGCCCGTCGAGCCCGCGCAAGTAACTGAAGCGCAAGATCCACTGGTCGACGGCACCCTTATGGTTTTCACCGTCGCCGAGTCGGGCGTCCCTGGCCACCTGCAGCTTGAAGCTTTCGATCAGGGCACGGCTGTAGAAACTGTCCCACTCGGAAATCAACGCGATGCGGTTGGCGCTGCGGCGAAGATTGCCGGTGCAGGGTGAGCCGATCCGGCTCAGTTTGCCTTCGCTGCAACGCACGCCGGCGGCCGGGTCGACGCGGCGCAGCTTCAGTTCTTCAAGTATCAGTTGGGTCATGGTGCCATCGTCACTGACGGTGCGCAGCAGCTTCATCGGCTCGCGGTTGGCCAGCGGCGGCGACAGCTTCTGGTAGCCACGATCCAGTGTCTCGTTGTCGGCCGTGGCCAGCGGCGAATAGATTTCGATGTTCGGCGAGGCCTTGCCGATGTCCTGGTCCTGGAACATGTCGCGCAGCACGGTCGAGGTCGAGGGGCCTATGACCTTCAAGACGGCATTGGCCGAGGGTTCGATGCAAGGTGCTGGCGTGCAGGCCATGGCGACTTTTTTTTTCAGGCTGTCACGAAGCGTTTCGAGCTGTTGCAGCGGCATCGAGCCGAGCGCGTCCTGTTTCAACCAGAACACGATCGTTCGGTCGGAGGGTGCGGGCTTGCCTTCAAGCGCCTGCGGTGGATCGAACGGATTGGACACGAACACTTCGTAGGGCGTATCGACGAAAGCGTTTTTCTGCGGTGCCTCGAGTGACAGGTTGGCGGCCAGCTTCAGGCAGTGGATGTACTGCTCCTGATCCGGCACCCGGTGGGAATTCTTGAACCCGGCCAGCAAGGCATAGCGAATGCGCCGGCGCCGTTCGACTTCATCGGCGTAGGGGCCACCCTCGACCAGCGCGACCATGATGTCGGGCGCCGATTGTCCTGCGCTCAGGGGCGAGAGGTCGGGGCTGCAAACGTTCTCGGCGTCCGGGTTCTTGCTGTCGGCAAGCTTCTTGCGATAACGCTCCACCGCGTCGAAAGGGTCCTGCCACAACCGGGCCTCGATGGGCAGTTGTGCCTGGAACTGGGCACCGATGGGGCGCGGCTCCAGGAAGGGTTCGCGGGTGAGGGCGAACATCGATACCACCAGACTCAGGATGACTGCACTGCCTGGCAACCAGAGGGCCAGATTTGTGCCCGAATCCTTGCTGTCCATGGCCTGTGCCTCTTGTTTGCGGCCAACTGTGTACTGTTATTTATAGACCCAATAAATGAAGGGGAATGGCCTGAATGAACGATTGCCTGACCGAATTGCCATCGATCGGCTATTCACCCGCACTACGGCGGCAGGTGTACAGTGCGGTGCTCTGGCTGAATAATCGGTCATGCCTCCTTTAAGGTCATTCTGGACGAACGCCATGCATCGCATCGGACTCATCGTTTACCCCGGTTTCCAGGTTCTGGGCCTGGCCATGTGTGCCACATTCGAACTGGCCAACAGTGCGGCCGATGAACCGGTGTACAGCATTGTCTTGGTATCCGAACACGGCGGCATGGTGCAAACCTCCGCAGGGTTCGCTGTGGAGACCAAGCCATTTGACCCGTGTTCGTTCGATACGCTGTTGGTCATGGGCGATAACTTGATTCGCCCGCCATCGAAAGGGCTGGTGGACTTTTTGCGCCATGCCAGCCAGGGCACCCGCCGCCTGGGTTCGATCTGCACCGGTGCCATTGCCCTGGCCGAAGCCGGTTTGCTCGATGGCCGGCGAGCAACCACCCACTGGTGTCATGCGGCGTCGTTGCAGCGGGCGTTTCCGAAGGTGAAGGTTGAGGAAGACCGGATTTTTATCAACGACGGAAATATCTGGACCGCCGCCGGCATGAGCGCGTGTGTCGATCTGGCGCTGGCCCTGGTGGAAATCGATCTGGGCGCGGAAGTCGCGCGCCGGGTCGCCCGGCAGTTGGTGGTGTATCACCGCCGGGCGGGCGGGCAGTCGCAGTTTTCGGTCATGCTGGAGTTGCAGCCCAGGACCGATCGCATCCAGGTAGCATTGACGTACGCCAAGCAGAACCTGAAGTCCGATTTGTCGGTTGAGGAACTGGCCAACGCCGCCAATCTCAGCCCGCGACAATTCAGCCGAGTGTTCAATGCCGAAACCGGGCAATCGCCGGCCAAGGCTATCGAAAGCCTGAGGGTGGAGGCCGCGCGGTTGATGATGGAAACCGGCCGGCACTCGATCGATGTGGTGGCAACCGAAACCGGCTTTGGTGACAGGGAGCGAATGCGCCGGGCTTTCCTGCGAGCTTTCGGGCAACCGCCCCAGGTGATTCAGCGGGCCAATCGAGGTTGATGACCTAAAAGGTGGTGTATACGACATTCAAGTCACAATATTATTTTCGTAATATTTGTCTCGTTGAAACCCATTCCCTCAATGAGATCGCCGCCATGACCTTTGTCAAAGCCGCCGCCGTACAAATCAGCCCCGTGCTCCACAGCCGTGAAGGCACCGTCAACAAAGTCGTCGAGAAAATTCTCGAGCTGGGTGAGCAGGGCGTGCAGTTCGCCGTGTTTCCCGAAACCGTCGTGCCGTACTACCCGTATTTCTCGTTCGTCCAGGCGCCCTTTGCCATGGGCGCCGAACATCTCAAGCTGCTGGACCAGGCCGTGACGGTGCCGTCGGCGGCGACCGATGCCATTGGCGCTGCCGCCCGAGAGGCCGGCATGGTCGTGTCCATCGGTGTCAACGAACGAGATGGCGGTACGTTGTACAACACCCAATTGTTGTTCGACGCCGACGGCTCACTGATCCAGAGCCGCCGCAAGATCTCCCCGACTTACCATGAACGCATGATCTGGGGCATGGGCGACGGGTCCGGCCTGCGCGCCACCGACAGCGCGGTGGGGCGCATCGGCCAACTGGCGTGCTGGGAACATTACAACCCGCTGGCCCGCTACGCCTTGATGGCCGATGGCGAACAGATCCACGCCTCGATGTACCCCGGCTCGTTTGCCGGCCCGCTGTTCACCTCACAGATGGAAGTCAGTATCCGCCAGCACGCATTGGAAGCGGCGTGCTTCGTGGTCAACTCCACCGCCTGGCTCAGCCCTGAGCAACAGGCGCAGATAATGGCCGACACCGGCTGCCCGATCGGGCCGATTTCCGGCGGTTGCTACACCGCGATCATCAGCCCGGATGGCGTGGTACTGGGTGCGTTGACCGAGGGTGAAGGCGAGGTGATCGTCGACCTCGACATGAGCCTGATCGACAAGCGCAAGCGCATGATGGATTCGCGCGGCCACTACAGCCGTCCGGAACTGCTCAGCCTGCTGATCGACCGCACCCCGCATGCCCATGTGCATGAACGCAGTGCGCATCCGGAGACAGTGGAAAAGGTAGATCCACTGTAGGAGCGAGCATGCTCGCTCCTACAGTAAGGCGGTAAGGCAGTACTCCGTTGTTTCAGTGCTGGTTGCGGCGCCAGAAAATCCGGGCCAGCAACGCATCGACGCTGAACTTGCCAGGACCCGAAAGCAGCAACGGCACAAGGGCGGCGAGATAAATCAGCGGCAGCTTGAAGTTACCAAAACCTTTGTTGCTGATGGAGTAACCCTGGGCCAGTTCGCTCAAGGTCGACCAGTCTGCCGGCCAGTGCACCGCGGCGGTCGCGACGATGGTCACCACGATCAGGCTGATCGCCGAGAAGCGTGTGGCCAGGCCCACCAGCAGGGCGAGCGCGCAGATCAGCTCGACCCACATCGACAGTTCCCAATTCAGCGTGGCCGGCAGGTGGTTGAACGGGAACAGGAAGCGGTCCTGGATGTCGGCGAACCAGTTTTCGCCATTGAATTTTTCCAGGCCCGACTCGAAGAACTCCCAGGCGAGGAACACCCGCAAGGACAGTGGCGCGATCCAGCTGCCGACACGGTCAAGGTTCAGGTGCAGGCCTTTCACGGCCGATGAAATAGTGGCGTTCATGGTTGATCTCCTTCAAGACAGGGATGTCGGACCGGGGGGGCCGTTGAGAGGTATTTCATCAACCGGGTGTATCTGCGGTATGTCGTTGGCACGGGAATTTGAAGGCCTGGTGTGTCAGGGGCGGGGCTGTACACACTTTGATACGTTCAGTTCGAATGCATTTAAATGTGGGAGCGGGCCCGCTCCCACAGGGACCTTTGTGGGCATCAAGTCAGAGCGGCAACGCCAGAACCCGGCTGCGCAGATGCGCCAGCGTCTCGTCATCGAGCACCGTGGTCAGTTCCAGGCCTTCTTTGGCCTGATACAGGTTCATCGCATCCCGGGTCTGTTTGCCGACAATGCCGTCAATCGTGCCGGGGTGCCAGCCCAGGTACGTCAGGTAGGTTTGCGCGGTGCGAATCCTCAGGTCGGGCGTTCCGCCGTAAGATAACTTCTGATACGCGGCACTGAGCCGCACGTCGTAGTTGTTGATGGCGTAGTTGGGGCCGTTGTAACGACGGGCGAAGTTCGCCCAATCCTTGGCCCGTAGCGCGGCGATGGAGCCGCCACCGATCAACGTGCCGACCATACACAACAGTTGTTCGTTCTCTGACAGGACCATGCGCCTGACCATCGATTCAACGTCTGCAGAACCGGTGGAAGCGAAGTTGAACCCCATGATCTGGCCCAGCCCCCACGACGTGCTTTGCAGCGCCGCATTGCGGTCAAGCTCGATCGCCTGGTTGAGCCGGTCGTACTGGTGGTCCCCCGACGCACCATAGTTGCCAGGGCTTTTGCTGCTGATATCGGGGTGTTGTGCGTCAAACGCCTGGTGGGTCAAGCGGCTGAAGACGTGACGCTCGAAAAGGATTTTCGGACGGCGATCGGAAAAGAATCCGTTGCCGGAGGTTTCTACTGCCAGAACAGCCCACAGTTGTGCAGCGCTGACTTTGGCCAGGTCCAGGGCGTTTTCCAGACCTTCGTCGTCAAGGGCTGCGCCATGGCTTCTGAATTCGTTGCTCATGACGGCCTCCTTCGAAACAGCAAACGCGGGGGTACGCTTTAAGCGTAGGTGGGCCAGGCTGGCACCGGCGGGTTTGCGATTATCGGCGCAGGGCTGTGGCGGATGACGCTCGGCGGCTTTTGCTATACATTTTCTGCCCGCCCATTGCATGGTGATACCGCTTCATGTCTCTTGCGCTCGAACGTCTAGTCGCTGGCACGCCGATCCCTTTCGCCGGTAATCGTGTCACTGTGGTCAGCCCCGAACTGGCGGCACGCTTTGCGCCCGGTGACCACCTGTTGGTGGAGCAGGCCAGCGGCGAACTGTTGCTGATTCCGGTGGCTGACCAGCAAGCGGCAGCGGTGGCGATCGAACGTGCCGAAGCGGCGTTCAAGGCGATGTCGACGGTGTCGGACCAGGCCATCAGCGCCTTCTTCGATGAGTTTGCCCAACGCCTGGAGACGCCTGAGTGCTGGGCCTTGATCGAGGCCGCAAACCTGGCCGACATCAAGCGGGCCAAGGCTCGTGGCCGCTCGACCACGCGTTTGCTGGCAGATGAGCGCATGCGTCGCGACATGATTGCCGGCCTGCGCGCCTGGCGCGATGCATCGGCCACCCGCGGCAAAGTGATCAGTTGCGTTGAGCACGACGGCTGGAAAGTCGAACAGGTGGTCTCGCCGCTGGGTATCGTCGCGTTCGTCTTCGAGGGCAGGCCGAATGTCTTCGCCGATGCCGCCGGTGTGTTGCGCACCGGTAACACCGCGGTGCTGCGTATTGGCAGCGACGCGTTGGGCACGGCCCAGGCCATCGTCACTCACGCATTGAACCCGGCATTGAACGCCACCGGATTACCAGCCGGTGCGGTGTCGTTGGTGGAAAGCGTCAATCACGCCGCCGGGTGGGCGATGTTCGCCGACCGCCGTCTGTCCCTGGCCGTCGCCCGTGGTTCGGGGCGCGCCGTCAGTCAATTGGGCAGCATCGCGCAACAGGCCGGCACCGCCGTCAGCCTCCATGGCACCGGTGGTGCCTGGTTGATCGCCGACATCGACGCAGATGCCACGCGCTTCGCCGCTGTGGTGCGCAACTCCCTGGACCGCAAGGTCTGCAACACCCTGAACGTCTGCCTTATCCAGCGCGACCGCGCCGCTGACCTGGTGCCGCTGTTTCTCGATGCGCTGCAACAGGCAGGCAAGGCACGGGGGCAGGGCTGCAAGTTGCACATCGTGGAAGGCAGCGAAGCGTTCCTGCCGGCGGATTGGCAAACCGCCAGCGTCGAGGTCTACCGCGCCGAAGGCTACCGCACCGAAGCACTGGCCGAAGCGTTGCCGGAAGATCAACTGGGTCGCGAGTGGGAGTGGGAAGAAACCCCCGAAGTCAGCCTGAAGATCGTCGACGACCTGGACAGCGCCATCGCCTTGTTCAATCGCTACAGCCCGCAGTTCACCGTGTCGCTGCTCAGCGAAGCTGCAGCGACTCAGGAACGCTTCTACAACGCG
This sequence comes from Pseudomonas sp. EB271-G4-1, assembly GCF_058791355.1. NCBI lineage: Bacteria > Pseudomonadati > Pseudomonadota > Gammaproteobacteria > Pseudomonadales > Pseudomonadaceae > Pseudomonas > Pseudomonas sp. EB271-G4-1. The sequence goes on along the minus strand of NZ_JBYTEO010000047.1, from coordinate 31,035 downwards.
GTCAACGCGCCTTTTGTCGGCAACGGGATCACCCGTTGGGTCGATGGTCAGTACGCACTCAACAAGCCGGAGCTGGGCCTGTCGAATTGGGAGAGCGGGCGGCTATTTGCGCGCAGTGCAATTCTTTCAGGTGATGGTGTGTTCACCATTCGCAGTCGCATGACCCAAATAGATCTGGGCATCAAACGCTAAAAAAGGCCTGTCGCAGCATCTTTATATTGTTCGAACGTGAGAGGCACCTTTACGGTTTTCTCTGCAAAAGGTGGGGTTGTCTACTGTCAAGTTTGACAGTAGACGCGCCATGCTTTTCGCCGACTTAATAAAGCTCCGGGGCTGAACCCGTGTAGTCACCATGGAAATCAGTCATCCCACTGCCTGACGAATCCCCAGGTTCCGACGATTTTAAGGGTGAGCTATTAATCGACGGCGACCCGTCGACCCCCTTCTGATATCTGCCGATGAAAAGAACTTGATGGTGTATGGGGGGCTTCTCATACGTCTGCTGAAAAATGGTCAACCTGATCCGAGTTTCAACGGGGTAAATATTACGTAGATACCCGACATTCGGAATATCCATCAGTCATCCTTCGCATGGTGCAAGTTTGTGAGGATAAACTTGTGTTGTCGGGCAACGCCAACGTGAACGGTGAGCGTGTCGTCATGTTTACGTGTTTCTTCTCAATGGAAAACTGGACACGGGTTACGGGCAAAACGGACTGCTGCTTCGCTACCTTGCTTGATTTTACGTAGTAAACAAAAAAGTCCCCGCTCAAAAAACTTGAGAGGGGACTTCTTATGGCTATGGATTATCAGTAGAACCGGTCAATCACCCGAACTTCGTTCTGGCCCTGCAGCGAGTCCCAGGCCTGTTTCAGCGTTTGCAGGACATTACCGATGAAGTCCTTGTCGGCAGCGGCCTTCTTGCCAACATAGCCATGGCCGCGACGGTACATTTTCAGTCGGGCCAGCAGGTTCTGGTTGTTCTGGTCGAACTCCGCTTCATGGGCATGTGGCGACAGGCAGTCGATATGCACCTGGCCCGATTTGCTGATCCACAGGATATGGCTGTCGTGACTGTCTTTTTGCGCCGCGAACATGCGAGCCAGCTCTTCGATAGTCGGTTGATTGTTCAGATTCATGATAAAGCCCCCTTGACCATTTGGTGATCTTTCAAAGTTGATTCGCTAATACATGTAGCCCATCGGTTAGTTGATCCCTGGCACCGAAACCAGGACGTCAGCAGTCGTCCGCCGAAATCGACGGGGTCCCGCGTCTGTTGCATGTAGTCGTGTTGAATAACTGCTACGCAATAGCGTCACAACGAAGAGAAGCGGCGATAACCTTTGGCCCCTGCCGACGTTTTCAGGGTCGGCCACAAGCATCATGAGGATGGATCGCCAGCGCTTCTCGCCCTTGTACTGGACGTTCAGGCCAGGTCAGCTTCTTCAATCTGCCTTGTGGGCAGCGTGTATCCGGAAAAAACAGCTCGGCGGTCAGACGAGCTTGCTCAAGCGTGTTACCAGTACTCCCGATCGGGGAGATGTCTGCATCATGCAAGGGCAAATCGAAGGCGTCAACGGTTTTGTAGTGAATATTTTTAGTCACTACATATTGTCTGACAAAGCCGATTTGGAATTAGGCGGGAGGTCTTTCTCTCCCCCCGTGTAGGAGCGAGCATGCTCGCGATGGAGGACAACGATGACGCGGGGAGCCTGACACCCCGCGCTGCCCTGAGGTTTTTCGCGAGCATGCTCGCTCCTACAGGGACAGGGGGCTTACGCTTTCTCAAAACAGTAAACAGTGCACGGCAACCCCTGGATGTACAGTTGATGAGCGCTGAACCGGTTTTGCGTCGCCTCAGGAATCACCGCCGCCCAGAACAGCCGTGCCGGCTGGTTCGCCTCGACATGGAAAATTTGCCATCGACCGGGGAGTCGGTTCAACAGGGTGGACACGACAAACCTGGCGACGCCCTGGCCACGAAAGCCCCGACTGACGAACAGATAACCGATGTTGTAGCGGGCATCGGGCACGTGGATTTCGTCATCCACGGTGACGAACCCGGCCAACTCCCCATCGACCCGGATCAGAAATGCCTGGGTCGCGGGTTTTCGCCAGTAGTCCGAGAGGGGCAGGATATTGAAGAAGCCATGCTCACCCAGCTTCAGCGGCACCCACTCGCTGAAATCATAGGTGTAGAACTGCATCAGGTTTTCAATGGTCTGCAGTTCGTCGCGTTGGGCCGCGTGCAGTTCAATCGAGATCATCTGAAAGGTTCCCGCCGATGGCTGTGCATGACAGGTCATTATGGCCGAAGAAGCTGATTGACCACGTTGAACGTCTGCGAGCCGCCACACACCTGCATCACTGCAAGCGTCTTGCCCTGGGTGGGGCGAACGGCACCGAGTTCCAGGGGAACCCAGTCGATCTGCGCCTTGAACAAGGCCGACATCGCGCCATGGCGTTCCGGCGAACACCCGACCTGGCCTTTGGACCACTGCAACAGTTCGCGCAGCTCCTGGACTTTGGGGTGGGCGGCAGGAGCATCGTCGGGCAGCGGCAAACTGGACGGATTGAAGATGCGCGTCTCTGCGCCGAAATGCTCCAGCAGGCGCGCGGCTTCTTCGACCAGCAGGCGGCTGAACGAGCGTTCGCGGGTCGAGCCGTACAACAGCAGGATGTGTGGATACCAACCTTGAAGTAGTAGCCCCAGGTGATGCGCATGTCCTTGCGTTCGAGCACGTGCAGCCAGAGGAGGGTGGCGAGACTGCCGATGGGGGTGATCTTCGGGCCGAGGTCACAGCCGATGATGTTGGCGTAGATCATCGCCTTGCGAATCAGTCCGTCCGCGCCCAGGGGTTCAGCAACAGGCAGCATCGCGCACGGGACGCCCGTCCATGGCGGAACCATTGCACCCGGTTCATCCACCGCTGACTTTCCAATGCTTGACATCGTCAGCGAACATCATCTGCTTCATCTCATGGGCAATGCCATAGGCCAGGGATTCGTGTGCAGCGATGACTTTTTCTTCCGCCGAAAGGCAATGGAAAATGTCGAGCTTGGTCTCTGCCTCAGCCGTTTCGAGGGTGAAAATCTGCACGTAACGCGCAAGGTCGTTATCAAGGCTCGACAGGTATTCGCGCAGGCGCTGGTGGTCGACCGATTTCTGGCTGAAGTACCAGTTCATCGGGTGGATCAGGAAGCGTGAGTGAGGGGAGGTGATGCGCCGGCCTGCCGCCAGGAACATGATGATGCCCATGGATTCGATGTTACCCGCGTTGATTGCGCACAGCGGTACCGGCAGTGACTTCAGGAACGTATAGAGGGTGAATCCAAAGTTGGTGCTACCGCCGCTCGTAGACAGATTGAGGAGTAGGGAGGTGGCGCCTTCATCGATGGCTTCGAGGCAACAGTCCCGGAAGCGTTCAGTCGTTCCCTGATCGATCTGGCAATGAAAATGCACGATATGTTCAGTCATCGATAGACTACCTGGATGATGCCTGGAGGACTTCCACGCGTTATCAAGTCTAGTAAACATCGAGCGGTTGATCTTGAAACCCTCGCAGATTGCCGCTCTATCCGATGCTCGCCATCCATCGAATGAGCGCAATTCCAATTGAACCAAATGCCCGGATCCACTCGTCGCAAGTACGATAATTCGGTTCAAACTTTCTGTTTTGTGCGTCCTCCGACGTATACGGGCCCAAGCTCGTACCAACGATGCAGAGGTGAATGAAAATGGCCAATACAGGAAATAAAAATCCCGGCAGCGACTGGGACAAGACCAATGAAGCCGGTAAAAAAGGTGGTCAGGCTTCCGGCGGGCAACAATCGCGCGATAACGATCGCATGTCCGGAGGCGGGCAAGGCAATCGCGGAGGCGAATTTGCCGATGATAAGGAAAATATGACCAAGCCAGGCCAGAAAGGCGGCCAGGCTTCAGGCGGACAACAAGGCAACAGGGCTGACCAATCGTCCAGCACTGGGCAAGGAAGCGGACGCGGCGGTAATTTTGCCGATGATCGCGATAAGTCTGATATGGGACGCAAAGATGACGGGATGAGCGGAGGTGGAGGACGCAAACCCTGATGCTGTCTGAATCATCAAGCCCCGATTTTTTCGGGGCTTGATTTCGATAGGATTGAGATCAGTCGCAAGGACGCGCTAATTGATCTGCACAATCACCGGACCTTCCGTCACGATCGGCGGGTTCGCGTGGATATTCGATGCATTTTTCTGAATCCATTCGCGTGCAACTTTCAAGCTCGCATCGCTGCCGGCCTTGTCCGTGCAAACCGTCACTGAGGTCCCACCATCCCCGGTATTGAGCAGTGTGTAGCTGACGAGGCCAGGCACTGTCCGCAGGAGCGCTTCGACGTCGGTCTGGCGCTGTTCCAAAAGGTCGAAAAGCTGTTTGGCTCCTGCACCGAGGTAGGTTCTTATTACCGCATACATGATCGTCTCCTTTGGGAGTACCCAGGTTTCAATTCTCCCCGATTCATTAAGCTTAGCCACAGGCCGGTGGCAGGCGAGATGCTACGACCATCGGCGGCGTTCGCTCTCGCCATTCACTCTCACGCCTGATCCATCGCCTCAGCCACCCCCTGATCCTCTCCCAGGAAACCACCACTTTGATGCTGCCACAGCCGCGCGTAGGTGCCGTTTTTTGCCAGCAATTGCGCATGGGTACCCTGTTCGATGATACGTCCCTCGTCCATGACAATGAGTCGATCCATGGCCGCAATCGTCGACAGCCGATGGGCGATGGCGATGACGGTCTTGCCCTGCATCATTTCATCGAGGCTTTCCTGGATGGCGACTTCAACTTCAGAATCCAGGGCACTCGTGGCCTCGTCCAACAACAGAATTGGCGCGTTCTTGAGCATCACCCGGGCGATGGCAATGCGTTGGCGCTGGCCGCCCGAGAGCTTGATGCCGCGCTCACCCACCAGGGTGTCATAGCCGCTATGGCCTTGCCGATCACTCAGTTGGCTGATGAAACCGTCGGCTTGGGCATTAATCGCGGCGCTGCGCACCTGGGCGTCGGTCGCGTCCGGGCGGCCGTAGGCGATGTTGTCGCGAATCGAGCGGTGCAGCAGGGACGTATCCTGGGTGACCATGCCGATAGCGGCCCGCAGACTGTCTTGTGTCACCTGAGCGATGTTTTGCCCGTCGATGCGAATCTCACCGCTGTCGACGTCATAGAAGCGCAGCAGCAGATTGATCAGCGTCGATTTGCCTGCGCCGGAACGGCCCACCAGGCCGATTTTTTCGCCTGGGTGGATAGTCAGGCTCAATCCGTCGAGCACCTGGCGTTCACCGTTGTAGTTGAAGCTCACGTTGTCAAAGGTCACCGCGCCGCCAGAGGGCACCAGTACGCCAGCGTTCGGCGCGTCCTGCACCTTGGGACCTCGGGTCAGGGTTGCCATGCCATCCTGCACGGTGCCGATGCTTTCGAACAGCGAAGCCATCTGCCACATGATCCAGTGCGACATGCCATTGATACGCAACGCCATGGCCGTAATTGCCGCCACCGCTCCCGCGCCGACCTCGCCCTGGTGCCAGAGCCACAGGGCATAGCCGCCAGCGGCCATGATCAACATCACCACCAGCGCCTGGTTGACGATCTCGAACTGGCTGACCAGGCGCATCTGGCGGAAGCCGGTTTGCTTGAAGTCCTCCATTGCCGCGCGCGCAAAATGCGCTTCACGATTGGAGTGCGAGAACAGTTTCACGGTGGTGATGTTGCTATAGGCATCTGAAATACGCCCCGTCATCGACGATCGCGCATGGGCCTGTTCCTGCCCGACTCGCCCCAGCCGCGGCACAAAGTACAGCATGGCCAGCCCGAACAACGCGACCCAGGCAATAAAAGGCAGCATGAGTTTCAGGGCGAAGCCGCCGGCCAGTGCGATGATCGCAATGAAATAAACGCCAATTCCGGGTGCGATTTCGATAAGGGTGAACAGGACTTCGCGCACGCCCAGTGCAGTCTGCATCACCTTGGTGGTGACCCGACCGGAGAACTCATCGGAAAAGAACGAAAGGCTTTGCCGCAGCATCAGTCGATGGAAGTCCCAGCGCAGCCGCAACGGCAGGTTGATGGCCAATATCTGGTGCTGCACCATGGTACGTAGCGCCACCAGCCCAATGCTGGTGACCAACACTGTCGCGATACCCCACAGCACAGAACTTTCCTGCCCGTTCGCATCGCCACCGGCCTGCCAGGTCGAGAGCAGGTCCACGACCTGCCCAAGAAAGGAAAATAACCAGGCTTCGTAGATCGACACACTGGCACTGAGCAGCGCCAACGCAAGGATATAACCGCGGGCGCCGCGCGTGCAGGCCCACAGGAACCGCATCAGGCCGACAGGCGGCGGCGGTGCTTCGTCGGGAGGGAATGGATCGAGCCTTCGTTCAAACACGCGAAGCATTGTGATCTCCGAAATGATCTGGGTAAGCGGATTTTGCCATTGAGTGGCTGCTTTGAGGGTTTGCGGGCAGCCGTCGTATCCGCCACCGCCAGACTAACGGTGCCGGGGGATGCAGGGGGCCCGCGTCTAAAGCGCTCGGTTGAACTTTTACAGATGTAAGGCTGTGAAGGGTGTAAAGGAGTGTAAAAGGAGGGGGGCCACAAACGGAACAATTCGTCCCGTTTTCCATCAAGCGGAGAGTGGCCTGTTCATTCCTGTCGTTTACAAACACTCAGAGGTTGAAATTTTGCTGGCGTAGGCGCCTGTGGCGCTGTTGTCGACCTGAGCCGATGGACTCACAGACATACGTGCGCCGGCAGACAGGTTGCCGTTGATCCGGGGGATATGGCACAGGGACGATGCCGCCCCCATGCTCATGCGCACCTTGGCCACATCCGCAATGAAGGGCAACGGTTTTTTGTTGAAGGTGCTGCCCATCGCCAGGTCAAGGACCAGTTCACCCGTCTTGCCCTCGATCTGGATGTCAGTGCCCATGCTGCCTGCCACCGTCAGCCTGGACGGATCGACGGCACAGGCAGGTGCCACGATTTTTACCCCTGCTTTTCCCGTCAACCCCGTCAGTGGCGCGCTGGTATATAGCGTGATATCCAGGGTAGGGGAGACGACGCGAACATGTTTCGCTGCGTCATTCACCAGAAATAACGCCTTGTTGTCTGTCGTCACCTGGAGCTTGTTCAGCGTATCGGCAGAGCCTGAGACCACCATTGATGACGTTGCAGCGCATTTGATCGACAGGTTCACTCCCTGCCGGACCTCAACACTGCTGAATGCGGTCAGCGCAAAGGTTTTTTCGGCGGCCAGTGCAGCGCAGCTGGTCGTGCTGGCCAGCAGCATAAGCATCAGCTTCATCGTGTCCATGTTGTTCATGCAACCTCCTTGTTTTACAGAAGTACCGAAAGGGAAATCCAAATCCCAGAAACGACAAAGCCCTGAATAATCAGGGCTTTGTCATACATAAGATGGCGGAGGCGATGGGATTCGAACTCATGGACCTGTTACAGTCGACGGTTTTCAAGACCGTTGCCTTAAACCACTCGGCCACACCTCCGTTTGTGTTGCGGGCGCCATAATACCTGAATGAAACACACTGTCAAACTCTCTGCATAGCTTGTTACAGGGCGTCTGTTATGATCTTTGCGACTGAACGTTTCAAACCAACAGGAGTGTCGCCATGCGCGAACAGGATTACGCAGTGAACAACAGCGTGCAGGCTGAGCAGCTAGAGGTTAGCCGCGTCCTGCGCAACACATACGGCTTGCTGGCTCTGACGCTCGCCTTCAGTGGTGTGATGGCGTACGTTGCCCAGCAGATGCGTGTCGGCTACCCGAACATTTTCGTGGTGCTGATCGGCTTCTACGGCCTTTTCTTCCTCACCAACAAGCTTCGTGATTCCGCCTGGGGCCTGGTGTCGGCCTTTGCCCTGACCGGTTTCATGGGTTTCCTGCTCGGCCCGATCCTCAACCGTTACCTGGGCATGCAGGGCGGCGCCGAAGTGGTTAGCTCGGCCTTTGCCATGACCGCACTGGTATTCGGTGGCCTGTCGGCTTATGTGCTGATCTCGCGCAAGGACATGAGTTTCCTCAGTGGCTTCATCACGGCGGGTTTCTTCGTGTTGCTGGGTGCGGTGGTTGCGAGCTTCTTCTTCCAGATCAGCGGCCTGCAACTGGCGATCAGCGCGGGCTTCGTGCTGTTTTCCTCGGTCTGCATCCTGTTCCAGACCAGCGCCATCATCCACGGCGGCGAGCGTAACTACATCATGGCCACCATCAGCCTGTATGTATCGATCTACAACCTGTTCATCAGCTTGTTGCAGCTGTTTGGCATCATGAGCCGCGATGATTGATCGCCAGCCATGATTGAAAAAACCCGCTTCGGCGGGTTTTTTTTTGTTCTTGGCAAATGTACCGGCGGCTAGGCCATTGGCGGCAGGCGCCGCTTGACCGGGGTTTTCTTGACGATGGCGGTGTTGGTTTCGGCGTGAGTGTTGAGGCGGTCGAGTAGGGTGTCCAGTTGTTCCATCGAGCGTACATGAAGGCGGGCGATGAAGCAGTCGTCACCGGTGACCTTGTCGCATTCGGTGAACTCGGGAATCGCCATGATCTGCCGTTCCACTTCCTGCAACTGGCCGGGCAGCGGGCGAATGCGCACGATGGCCTGCAGCTGATAACCGAAGCATTTCGGGTCGATTTCCACGGTATAGCCCTTGAGCACACCGCGCTCTTCAAGACGCCGCAGGCGCTCGGCAACGCTGGGTGAGGACAGGCCGCTGATTTGCGCCAGGGCCTTGAGCGAACGTCGTGAGTCTTCCATCAAGGCGGTGATCAGCACCTGGTCGATGTCATCGGTCATGGCGAAAACCTCTATTAGGCAGTTTTGCGAAATCGCCTTCGCATAAAAGGCAGATTCGAAGTTTAGCCTGCTTTTTGCGCTGGAGCAGCCCCCGGTCGATTGGCATACTTTGCCCATCAACCACAGGAGTCTGATGATGGACAACTCAATACGTCGCGGCTCGTTCGAAATGACCGCCGCCATGCTGATCTCCGGGACCATCGGCTGGTTCGTGCTGGTGTCCGGGCAACCGGTGCTGGACGTGGTGTTCTGGCGCTGCCTGTTCGGGGCCGGTGCGCTGCTGCTGATTTGCGCGGCGTTCGGCTTTCTTCGCCCTGGCATCCTCACCCGTACCACCTTCCTGTTGGCGGTGCTCAGCGGTGTGGCGATCGTCGGCAACTGGGTGTTGTTGTTCGCCTCTTATTCCCGGGCTTCGATAGCCATCGGTACGGCGGTCTACAACGTCCAGCCGTTCATGCTGGTGGGGCTGGCGGCGGTGTTCCTCAACGAGAAAATCACCCTGCAGAAACTGGCATGGCTGGGCGTTTCGTTTCTCGGCATGCTGGCGATTGTCAGCGCACATGGCGGGGAGGGCGAGAGCGGTAACGAGTACCTGATAGGGATCGTCCTGGCCTTGGGCGCCGCGTTCCTCTATGCGATTGCCGCGTTGATCATCAAGCGCCTGACCGGTACGCCACCGCATCTGATTGCGTTGGTCCAGGTCAGCACCGGCGTATTGCTGCTTGCGCCATTCGCGCACTTTTCGGCCCTGCCGCAGGAACCGAGTGCCTGGGGCAGCCTCGTCACCTTGGGCATCGTGCACACTGGCGTGATGTACGTGCTGTTGTACGGCGCGATCCAGAAATTGCCGACGGCATTGACCGGCGCGCTGTCGTTCATCTACCCGATCGCGGCGATTTTCGTCGACTGGTTTGCCTTCGGCCATCGCCTGGAACCGCTGCAATGGATCGGGGTGGCCGCAATCCTGCTGGCCGCGGCCGGCATGCAGCAGGGCTGGAGCTTGAAATTGCGGCGCACCGTTACCTCGTAAGGCGTTTCAGATGTTCCAGCGCGGCGCCGTCCTGGCCAGTCGCTGGCGCATCTCGCCAATGTTGGCAAGCAGTTGCTCAGTCAACAAGCGGTAACCGTCCAGGGCGTTGTAGACCGGCACATCGAGCCTGACCATCGGTAGCGCCACGGGGCGCTCCAGCCGGTGGGGGACGCCGGACTTGAGCGCCCGGGCCATGGCAATCAGTTGCACGCGAATCAGTCGATGCTCTGCCTTCAAGGCCGACTGCAGGTCGCCGGCATCCGGTCGGGTATTGCCCAGTATCTCAAGGGTGCTGACACACAGGCGCAGTTGACGTTGAATGGCATCGAGTTCGGTCATGGAAATCTTCACTTCCTTGGACACCGATGGCATCAGGGAGCGCAGTTGCACCATCACGGTGTTCAGTCGCCCCATCAGCCTGAGGTGTTCGTCGCCAGTCACCGATTGGCCGGTGATGATACGACTGTAGACCGCCGCGCAATCACGCAGCGCATCTGCCAGGTTGTACCGCCAGGAATAGACCGCATAGAGCGGCAGGGCGAAGGAAAATGCCAGGGCCAGGGCAATGCCGATCAGGATATCCACCCCACGCCACAACCCGTCAGTGACCGGATTGTCACCATGCCCGGCGACGATGAATACGGTGATACCGGCCAGCAGCGCGGTGTATCCGCCTTTGCCGATGGCATGGTACGAGAAGAATCCGCACACCACCGCCATGGCGAAATAGGTCAGCCACGGCATGCCGAGCCAGGACTGTTGCACCACCAGGACCAGGCCGATAGCCGCCCCGACCAGGGTGCCGATGGCCCGTTCGGCGGCTTTCTTGCCGATGTTGCCATGGTGCTGCAAGCCGCCGATCACCACCAGCATCGTCACTGAGGCCCACTCGCCGTGGGGCAGGTGGATGCCGGTGGTCAGCAGGATCGTCGCCAGCAACCCGAGCGACACGCGCACGGCATGGATCATCCGCGCGTGGCGATAGCGCTGGTACGGGTCCAATAGCGGACGCAGTAACCGGCGCAGTAGCGGTGGCAGGCGAAGAGCCGTGGATGCGCTCAGGTCGGCTCTCCTCAGAAGATGTAGTCAGTGGTCAGGAAGCTTGAACTGCGGCCACTGATGATCTCGCTGATGAGATCCTTGTTGGTCTCCTGGAATTTGGTCGCCACCAGCGTGCGAATCGAAAACACCCGCAGGGCGTCGTGCACCGACAGCGTGCCCTCGGCGGAGTTTTTCCGGCCATTGAACGGGTAGGTGTCCGGGCCGCGCTGGCATTGGGCGTTGAGGTTGATGCGCCCGACCTGGTTGGCGAAGGTGTCGACCAGTCGACCGACCGCCACCGGGTTCGTGCCGAAGATACTCAGTTGCTGGCCGAAGTCCGATTCGAGGACGTAGTCGATCACCGTGTCCAGGTGACGATAGGGCACGATCGGCACCACCGGGCCGAACTGTTCTTCCTGGTAGACCCGCATCTGCGGCGTCACCGGATACAACACGGCGGGGTAGAAGAACGATGCGCGCGCCTCGCCGCCATTGGGGTTGACCACTTTCGCGCCCTTGCCCACGGCATCGGCCACCAGCGAGTGCAGGTAATCGACCTTGCCCGATTCCGGCAAAGGTGTCAGCGCCACGCCACCGTCCCACGGCATGCCGGGTTTGAGCGTGGCCAGTCTGGCGTTGAATTTCTCGATGAAGGCCTCGACCACGTCTTCGTGGACAAACAGGATCTTCAGGGCGGTGCAGCGCTGGCCGTTGAATGACAGGGAGCCGGTGAGCGCTTCAGTCACCGCATTGTCCAGGTCCACTTCCGGCAGGACGATCCCGGGGTTTTTCGCGTCGAGTCCCAATGCCGCGCGCAAGCGGTGAGGGCGCGGGTGCAATTTCTTCAGGTCGCTGGCGGCCTTGTTGGTGCCGATGAAGGCAAAGATATCGATGTTACCGCTGGCCATCAGCGCACTGACCGTCTCACGCCCGCTGCCGTAGATCACGTTGATCACCCCGGCCGGGAAGCTGTCCCGGAAGGCCTCCAGCAACGGGCGAATCAGCAGCACGCCAAGCTTGGCCGGCTTGAACACTACGGTATTGCCCATGATCAGCGCCGGGATCAGCGTGGTGAAGGTTTCGTTCAGCGGGTAGTTGTAGGGCCCCATGCACAGCGCCACGCCCAGCGGTACGCGACGGATCTGACCGAGAGTGTCCTGCTCGAGTTCGAAGCGGCTGGAGCGGCGGTCGAGTTCCTTGAGGGCGTTGATGGTGTCGACGATGTAGTCGCAGGTACGGTCGAACTCTTTTTCCGAATCCTTGAGGTTCTTGCCGATTTCCCACATCAGTAGCTTCACCACCGCGTCGCGCTGTTCACGCATGCGCCCCAGGAAGGTCTCGACATGCTGGATGCGCTCGGCCACGCGCATGGTCGGCCACAAACCCTGGCCGCGGTCATAGGCACGCACGGCGGCGTCGAGGGCGGTCAAGGCGGTGGCGGCATCCAGCAACGGCGTGCTGCCGAGGATGACCTGTTCATCGCCGCCAGGGCCGCTCAGGTAAACCGGGCTGCGCACCTGGGCGAGTGGACCTGGCCAGGTTTTCAACACGCCATCGACCAGGTACTCGCGTTGTTCGGTCTGGCCGTCGAGACGGTATTTTTCCGGGATGCTGCCGGCGTCGGGAAACAGGTTGCCAAGAATCTGTGCGGTCGTCATGTCGCTACCCCGTGTGTAATGTCAGCCGTGCGCTTATGGCTAGCCGTTGAAGAATCCAGTTCAAGGGTTATACGCCTTGTTGATGAGTTTTTTTAACTGCAATCGAGCGCTGATGGGCAGAATAGAGGGGTGAAGGTGTGATTATTGTGCTTCAAGCGTAGACCGCAATCGGCGTTGGGGTGAAACGCGATCTTTTGACTTGGGAGCACACAATGGCTGGTGCCGAGGTTAAACTCCGCGCTCTTTCATAAGGAGTTCACATGAGTCACTACCAGCCGGGCATTCTTGCCACCCCTGTTCCGCCTCTCGCCCGTCACATGTTCTTCGCCCTGGAATCGGCCGCGGCGCTGCCGGCTGCGTTGGACAAGCTGACGCAACTGGTGGATGGCAAATCGGCGGTGGTCGGCTTCGGTGAGTCCCTGGTCAAGGCCCTCGGCGGGCATGTCGAAGGCTTGCGGGCGTTTCCAGCGCTGAGCGGTGTCGGCGTCGACAATCCGTCGACGCAACAGGCACTCTGGTGCTGGTTGCACGGTACCGACCGTGGCGAACTGCTTAACCGCAGCCACGCCTTCGAAGCAGCGTTGGCCCCGGCCCTGCGCCTGGTGCAAGTGACCGAGGGTTTCCGTCACCGTGACGGCCATGACCTGACCGGTTACGAAGACGGCACTGAAAACCCCCGTGACGAAGCCGCCGCGGCCGCCGCGCTGGTGGGTGAGGGCGCCGAAGGCATGGTGGGCGGCAGCTTCGCCGCGCTCCAGCAGTGGCAGCATGACCTCAAGGGCTTTCGCGCGATGGCGTCCCATGAGACGGATGACATCATGGGACGTCGCCTGAGCGATAACGAAGAACTCGACGACGCACCGATCTCGGCCCACGTCAAACGCACCGCCCAGGAGAGCTTTGCCCCTGAGGCGTTCGTGGTTCGCCGCTCGATGCCATGGATCGAAGGCGAGCGAGCCGGGTTGATGTTCCTGGCCTTCGGTTTTTCCCTCGACGCCTTCGAAGTCCAGCTGCGCCGCATGAGCGGCCTGGAAGACGGAATCACTGACGGCTTGTACCGCATCAGCCGGCCGATCACCGGCGGCTACTACTGGTGCCCGCCGCTGAAGGATGGTCGTTTGGATCTGCGGGCCATGCGCATCGGCTGAGTAAAAGCAAAAGATCGCAGCCTTCGGCAGCTCCTACAGGTGGAACGCATAAACCTGTAGGAGCTGCCGAAGGCTGCGATCTTTTGATCTCCATCTAACCTTATGCCCAAACAGTATTTCTCAGCCATTCCTTAGAACTCTAAGATCACGTCATAACTCGTTATGACAAGTGATCTTCATGACCGATAACGTTCTATCGCTTAGTAGCGTTCCGCTGCACACCCAACTGCGCGATGTGTTGCGTGCGCGCATCCTCGACGGTGAATACCCGCAAGACAGCCAGATGCCCTCCGAAAGCGAGTTCGGTGCGCTGTTCAAGGTCAGTCGCATCACGGTGCGCCAGGCTCTCGGCGATCTGCAGAAGGAAGGGTTGATCTTCAAAATCCACGGCAAGGGTACCTTCGTCGCCAAGCCGAAAACCTTCCAGAACGTCAGCACCTTGCAAGGCCTGGCCGAGTCCATGACCGGTCGCGGATATGAGGTGATCAACCGCCTGCGCAGCTTCAAGTTCATCGCTGCCGACAAGCTGGTCGCCGATCGCTTGCAGGTCGCCGAAGGGGAGACCGTGGCGCAGATCAAGCGGGTTCGCCTGATCAACCGCGAACCGATTTCGCTGGAAATCACTTACCTGCCCAAAGCCCTTGGCGAGCGCCTGGAGAAGGCCGATCTGGTAACCCGCGACATTTTCCTGATCCTGGAAAACGACTGCGGACTGGCCCTCGGCCACGCCGACCTGGCCATCGACGCAGTACTGGCCGACAGCGACTTGACCCAGGCGCTGAACGTCGAGGCCGGCTCGCCGATCATGCGCATCGAGCGCCTGACCCACGACGCCGAAGGCCGCCCAGTGGACTTCGAACACCTTTACTACCGTGGCGATGCCTTCCAGTACCGCCTGCGGATCGACCGGCAAAAAGGGGCGCAGGCATGACCCGAACGACTCTCGAGCAGGAATACGACATCGTGGTGATCGGCGGCGGCACGGCCGGGCCGATGGCGGCGATCAAGGCCAAGGAACGCAACCGCGATTTGCGGGTATTGTTGATCGACAAGGCCAACGTCAAGCGCAGCGGCGCGATCAGCATGGGCATGGACGGCCTCAACAACGCGATCATTCCCGGCCACTCCACGCCGGAGCAGTACACCAAGGAAATCACCATCGCCAACGACGGCATCGTCAATCAGGCCGCGGTGTATGCCTACGCGACCCACAGCTTCGAGACTATCGAACAGCTAGACCGCTGGGGCGTGAAGTTCGAGAAAGACGAGACCGGCGACTACGCGGTGAAAAAGGTCCACCACATGGGCGCCTACGTGCTGCCGATGCCGGAAGGCCACGACATCAAGAAAGTCCTGTATCGCCAGTTGAAGCGGGCGCGGGTCAGCATTACCAATCGCTTGGTCTGCACCCGTTTGCTCAAGGACGAAGAGGGCGCGGTCAACGGCGTGATGGGCTTCGATTGCCGCACGGCCGACTTCCATGTGATCAAGGCCAAGGCCGTGATCCTCGCCTGCGGTGCCGCCGGACGCCTGGGCCTGCCGGCTTCGGGTTACCTGATGGGCATCTACGAAAACCCGACCAATGCCGGCGACGGTTACGCCATGGCCTACCACGCCGGAGCCGAACTGGCGAACCTGGAATGCTTCCAGATCAACCCGCTGATCAAGGACTACAACGGCCCGGCCTGCGCCTACGTCACCGGTCCCTTGGGTGGCTACACCGCCAACAACAAGGGCGAGCGCTTCATCGAGTGCGACTACTGGAGCGGCCAGATGATGTGGGAGTTCCATCAGGAGCTCGAAAGTGGCAACGGCCCGGTGTTCCTCAAGCTCGATCACCTGGCCGAAGAAACCATCCAGAACATCGAAGAGATCCTGCACAGCAACGAGCGCCCGAGTCGCGGTCAGTTCCACGCCAATCGCGGTACCGATTACCGCACGCAAATGGTCGAGATGCACATCTCCGAGATCGGTTTTTGCAGCGGACATTCGGCGTCGGGCGTGTGGGTCAACGAGAAGGCCGAGACCTCGGTCAAGGGCCTGTATTCGGCCGGTGACATGGCCGCGGTGCCGCACAACTACATGCTCGGTGCGTTCACCTATGGCTGGTTTGCCGGCACCAACGCGGCGGACTTTGTCGCCGGACGCGAGTTTTCCGCGCTCGATGCCGAGCAGGTCGCAATTGAAAAGCAGCGAGTCTACGCACCCCTTGATCGCGAACACGGCCTGCCACCGGCCCAGGTCGAGTACAAGCTGCGCCGCTTCGTCAACGACTACCTGCAGCCGCCGAAAGTGACAAGGAAGATGCAGATCGGCCTGCAACGCTTCAGCGACATCCAGCGTGACCTGGATCAGATCAAGGCCCACAACGCCCACGAACTGATGCGCGCCATGGAAGTCAGCATGATCCGCGACTGCGCCGAAATGGCTGCCCGTGCTTCATTGTTCCGCGCCGAAAGTCGCTGGGGGCTTTACCACTATCGGGTCGACCACCCGCAACGCAACGACAGCGACTGGTTCTGCCATTGCCACTTGAAGAAGGGCGAAAACGGCGTGATGACCAGTTTCAAGAAAGCCATCGAACCTTACATCATCCCACTGGACGCCGATGAAATGCAGGCCTACGACCGGTTGCGGGTCGGTGCCGACGCGGCTTGAGCATGACACTAGAGAGAAACCGTGAAATGGCCTACCAACCCCAGGAAATATTCTTTCGCTCCAATGCTCCGGTCACCGTCGACGAGGACCTTTGCATCGCCCACAAGGGCTGCACGGTGTGCGTCGACGTCTGCCCGATGGACTTGCTGGCGATCAACCCGGCCACGCAAAAGGCCTACATGGCCTTCGATGAATGCTGGTACTGCATGCCGTGCGAAAAGGACTGCCCGACTGGCGCCGTGAAAGTGGATATCCCTTATTTGTTGCGTTGAAGCACAGCCCAAATGTGGGAGCGAGCCTGCTCGCGAAGAGGTCGGCACAGCTGGCATCTTTGTGGACTGACAGGACGCTTTCGCGAGCAGGCTCGCTCCCACAATGGAGCGAGTGCAGACAATAAAATGCTACCCGGAAACCACCGGACGCTTGCTTCAAGACACCCCTCGTTTCCCACCACGCCCTGATCGTGGCGGAGACGAACATCCTATAAATGATTCGAGGGGAAACACCCATGATATTGCGTGCAGCTTTGGCCGGTCTGGTACTGGCATCATTCACCCTGTCGGCGCAGGCGGAGACCATCCGCATCGCCATCGGCACCCAGGACACCACCATCAATTGCGCCGCTGGCGGCCTGTTGATCCGCGAGCTGGGCCTGCTGGACAAATACCTGCCCCACGATGGCCAGTACAAGGACGCCAAGTACGAGGTGCAGTGGAAGAACTTCACCAGCGGCGCGCCGCTGACCAATGAGATGGTCGCCGGCAAGCTCGACTTCGGCGCCATGGCCGATTTCCCCGGGTCGTTCAACGGCGTGGCGTTTGAAACTGCCGGCAAGCGCAGCCTGTTCATCAGCGTGCTGTCGGGCAGCACCCAGGGCAGTGGCAACGGCATCGTGGTGCCGAGCGCGTCGGGCGTGCAGTCACTGGCCGAGCTCAAGGGCAAGACCATTTCCGTTCCGTTCGCGTCCACTGCCCATGGCATGTTGCTGCGCGCTGTAGCGGCCCAGGATTGGGACCCGCTCAAGGACGTGAACATCATTGCCCAGCCACCGGAAGTCGCCGGTTCCGCGTTGCAGGCCGGCAAGATCGACGCCCATGCCGACTTTGTGCCGTTCGCCGAACTGTTCCCGAGCCGGGGGTTCGCACGCAAGATCTACGACGGTTCCCAGGCTGGCGCGCCGACCTTCCACGGTGCGCTGGTGGACCAGGCCTATGCGAAAAAATACCCGGAAATCGTCGTCGCCTACCTGCGCGCGAGCATCGAAGCCAACCAACTGCTGGCCGCCGAGCCTGAGAAGTACAGCGAGTTGATCGCCAAGGTCACCGGGGTCGATGCCGAGGTCAACTACCTGTTCCACGGCCCGCTCGGCGTGCAGACCCGCGACCTGACCTGGAAACCGGAATACCGCCAGGCCGTCGGCACCGCCATCGACACCCTCAAGCTGTTGAAGAAGGCTGATCGCGGCCTCGACCTGAATTCCTTCATCGACGACCAATACATTCGCGCCGCGTTCAAGGCGTCCAATCTGGACTACAGCGCGCAGTTGGCGAATTACCAGCAGACGCCGCTCAAGGCCGTCGATGCAGGCAGTGGCCAGGCCATCACCGACTTCAGCCACGTGGCCGAGATCTGGGTGCGCGGCGAGCCGAAAGTCCGTCAGTACGCCTCGGCGCAAGCGGCATTCACCGCGCTGGCCGCGCTGAAGCAGGAAGGCAAGAACATCCGCGCGGTGTATGCCCAGGCCAGTGACAGCGGGATCAAGTTGCTGGCCGACCAGGCGTGGTTTGCCAGTGATGCGCAAGGTCGCCTCAGCGCGTTTCTGCTCAAGGGCCAGGCCCAGCAATTCGCCACGGCCCAGGGCGGCAAGGTGTTCGATTTCACCGATGCCACGACCCAGGCCGTGGCCAGTCGCTGAGTCAGTGATCGTTCCCACGCTCTGCGTGGGAATGCCGCCAGGGACGCTCCGCGTTCCGCTTTTGAATGTGACGCAGAGCGTCACTGGATGCATTCCCACGCGGAGCGTGGGAACGATCGGAGGTGTTATATGTTTGCACGATGGCTCCCCCGAGCCGCCTCGCTGCTGCTCTGCCTTTTATTCTGGCACCTCGCCGCCAGCCACCACTGGAACCTCGGCCTGGTGACTTTCGCCAACGTTCCGACACCCCTTGCCGTGATTGAAGCGGCACTGGGCCTCGGTGACTCCGGAAAACTCGCCCGACACCTTGGCAGCAGCCTCAGCCGGGTCTTCGCCGGTTACCTCGCGGCATTGGTGATCGGCGTCGCGCTGGGCCTGGCCATCGGCCGCTCGAAATGGGCCGAAGACTTGCTGCTGCCACCGCTGGAAGTGCTGCGCCCAATTCCCGCCGTGGCCTGGATTCCCCTGGCGATCCTGATGTTCCCCTCGTCCGAGCTGTCGATGGTCTTCATCACCTTTACCGGCGCCTTGTTCCCGATCCTGCTCAACACCGTGCACGGCGTCGAAGGCGTCGATCCACGGCTGATCGCTTCGGCGAAAAGCCTCGGTGCAGGGCGACGGGCGATGCTGCTGGAAGTGATTCTGCCGGGGGCCGCACCGAGCGTCATCACCGGCCTTTCCATCGGCATGGGCACGTCGTGGTTTTGCCTGGTGACCGCCGAGATGATCTCCGGCCAATACGGCATCGGCTATTACACCTGGGAGTCCTACACCATCCAGAACTACCCCGACATTGTGGTCGGCATGTTGCTGATCGGCGTACTCGGGATGGGCAGCAGCCTGCTGATCAAACGCCTGGGCGGTGTATTCACACCCTGGCATCGACCACGAGGAAAAGCCTGATGAGTGTTTTTCAACAGCCCGAAGGGCGGATCGATATTCGCGGTTTGTCGATCAGCCTGGGCGAGGGCAGCGCGGCCTTCGAAGCTGTGCAGGGCCTCGATTGCCTGATCGAACCAGGGCAGTTCGTGTGCATCCTCGGGCCGTCCGGTTGCGGCAAGTCGACCTTGCTCGGCGCCCTGGCCGGGCACCTGCAACCACGCGCTGGCAGCCTCAAGGTTGATGGCGCGGCGGTGTCCGGCCCGTCGCCGCAACGCGGCATGGTGTTTCAGCAGCACACACTGTTCCCTTGGCGCACGGTGCGCGACAACGTTGCGTTCGGCCTGAAAATGCGCGGCATCGGTAAAGCCGAACGCGACAAGGCCGCCGATGAAATCCTCGCCCTGGTCGGCCTTGAAGGCTTCGCCGAGCGCTGGCCGGATCAGTTGTCCGGTGGCATGCAGCAACGGGTGGAAATCGCCCGGGTGTTGGTCAATCGGCCACGGCTATTACTCATGGACGAGCCCTTTGGCGCTCTCGATGCCCTGACCCGCTTGAACATGCAGGAACTGCTGCTGGACATCTGGACGCGCATTCGCACCACCGTGGTGTTCGTCACCCATGACATCGACGAGGCGCTGTTCCTCGCCGATCGCCTGCTGGTGATGAGTACGCGTCCCGGTCGGATCATCGAAGACCTGCGCCTGGATTTCCCCCGGCCACGCACCACCGCACTGGTGACCAGCCACGAATTTTCCCGCTTGAAACGTCACTGCCTCGAACTCCTGCGTCACGAAGACGGTCGGCAGCTGCCCCGCCTGAACCCTCTCGGACTTCCCCCAGAAAACAAACTGCCGCGATTTGCCCTATGACCTCACTATTCGATGTAACCGATAACGATGACATTCTCGCCCTTCAACCACGCCTGACTGACGACGATGCCGGCGTGCGCCGTATCGCCCTGATCGAACTGGCCGACCTGGAAGAAGCGGACGGGCTGCTGTGGCTGGTCAACCGACTGGTCGCAGACCCGGCCGAAGACGTCCGTGCCGAAGCCGCGCGGTTGCTCGAAGCCTGGGAGGACGAGCCTGTGGTCGAAGCGCTGTGCCAGGCCCTGACCGATCCATCCGCAGCGGTGCAAGCCGCCGCGGCGCAAAGCCTCAGCCTGCTCAAGAGCGAAGCGGCGGGTGAGGTGATCCTGCCGTGGACCGGGCATGCCGACATCGGCGTGCGCATCGCTGCGTTCAGGGCCTTGCGTGAATTGCGCTACCCGCAAGCGGCCCCGGCGGCACTGGTTGCGTTGAGCGATCAGGAGGCCAATGTCCGCCGTGAAGCTGTCGGCGTGCTGGGTTGGCTCAAACAGCTCGACGCCTTGCCGGCCCTGGCTCGACTGGCCAGTGCAGACCCGGACACCGAAGTGCGCCGCGCCGCCACCGGTGCACTCGGCCTGGCGTCTGACGAGCAGGTGCTGCCGGCCCTGCGCCAAGCCTTGCAGGACCAGGCCTGGCAAGTGCGCGAGGAAGCCGCCACCACCCTGGGCAAGGTCGGCCACATCGACGCCGGCCCGGCATTGGTCCAAGCCCTGAGCGACGATTACTGGCAAGTCCGCCTGCGCGCCACCCGCAGTCTCGGCCGCTTGCGTTACGCCCAGGCACTGGACGCGCTGATCGAAACCCTCGGCCACCGCATCAGCAACCTGCGCAAGGAAGCCGCCCTGGCCCTCGGCGAGTTGAATGAAAAAGGCGCGATCGCAGCGCTGCTGGCCGCGCAGGACGATGGTGATCCAGAAGTGCGCAAGGCGGTGCGCATCGCCCTGAGTCAGCTGCAATGAACCCGCTGGCCATCGGCAATTCCCGGAGCAGGCAGCAGCTGCGACTGAACTGGCCGGATGGCCGCGAGCAGTGGCTGGACCATGCCGAGCTGCGCCGCCAGTGCCCGTGTTCGCAATGCCGGGCGTTTCGCTTGCGCGGTACGCCGCCAATGATCGACGCCCGTGTTCGGCTTATCGAGGTGAATTCCCAAAGGTATGGGTTGCAACTGGTGTTCAGTGATGGGCATGAACGCGGAATATATCCATGGGCCTATCTCGAAGGATTAACTCCAAACCTGTAGGAGCGAGCATGCTCGCGATGGTCGTTAACGTTAACGCGTGGTTTCTGGTTAAACGCGGCGTTCTTGAGTCCATCGCGAGCATGCTCGCTCCTACAGGGGGGCCAGGGCAATCAGAAGGACTTGCTGACGCTCGCCACTACCGTCGCGCTGCACACATCGTCGAAGCCCCAATTGCTCAGGCATTGGCTCTTCGACAGGTCGGTGTCGATGTAGCTCAGGCCCAGCATCACGCCCGCCAGTTCATGGGTCAGCTTGAGCTCCCACTCGCGGTAGGAGTCCTCAGCTTCACCCGAGCGTGAGTACAGGTGCGGGTCCTTGAAGTCCATGTCGCCGTAGCGCAGTTTGAGGCCAACGCCGTAGGGCAGCTCGGTTTCGTAACCGATATAGCTGTAGAGCGAGTTCTGCTCGCTATCGATACCCGGCGCATCGGCGGAGTAGTAGGCGCCGAGTTTTACCCCGTAGACGCTGAGAATGCCGTAGGCCTCGCTCTGGTTGAACTGGCTCTCTTTCGGGTAAGAATATTTGAGGTAGCCCAGGTCGAGGCTGACGTCATCGGTGGCCTGCCACAACCAACCGGCATAGTAGTCGACCTCCTGCCGGGTTTTCAGGCCGCCGCCAAAGTCGACGTTGGAGGTCCATGCGCCCAGGTACAGGCCGCTGCTGTGGGCCAGGGTTGCGCCGGCTTGCAGTGTCGGGTCGTTCTGAGTCTGCGAGATGCCGCGGGTTCGATAATCGCTGGCCAGTGTCACGTCCAGCAACAAGGCGAAATCATCGTTCAAGGGGATGGCTTGGCTGCTCAAAGGCAGCAGGCTCAAGGAGCCGAGGGCGAACAGTGTGAAAGCTTTCATGGTACGTCCCGCTATTGTGATTGTTATGGGCAGAAATCGGACAAGGCTGCGCCGTGCCCCGTGTTGAAAAACACGAGGTCGGGCAGGGGTGTGGTTGTGGTTTTTATTAGAGGGGTTGCGCGTAGACCTGCCGACCGGCGAACCAGGTCTGCAGCACTTGGGTTTCATGCAGGGCTTTTTCGTCGACGCTGAACACATCACGATCGACCACGATGAAGTCGGCTTGTTTACCGGCGCTCAGCGAGCCGATCTGTTTATCCAGGCCAAGGGTGCGTGCGGCATTGAGCGTGTAGGCATAGAACATGGTTTCGCGGTCGATGCGTTCATCGGCGTTGAGCACCCCCAGCGGACCCGCCCGCGTCATGGCCTGGGCCATGGCGTTCCACGGGTTGGGCGAAGACACTGGCCAGTCGCTGGCCCCGGCGATGGTCGCGCCCTGTTTGAGCAATGAATGCGCCGGGTATTGGTAACGGAACGCCAGGGCGCTGACGTAAGGCTTGATCATGTCCGTGGTGTAATCGTCGGCGCTGGCCCAGAGCAGTTGCATCGAGGCGATGACGTCGAGCGGTTTGAAGCGGGCGAATTCTTTCGGATTGACGATCTGCAGGTGCGTGATGGAGTGGGTCACACCGCTCTGTCGGTCTTTGCGCGCCTGGGCGATGCCGTTCAGCGATTCGCGGACCGCGCGGTCGCCGATGGCATGGATGTGTACCCGCCAGCCGCGCTGATCGATGGCGCTGACCAGCTCGCCGAAATGCTTCGGGTCGATCAACAGTTCGCCCGGTTTGTGCGAGTTGGTGTACGGATCGATCATCGCGGCGCTCTGGGCCGGGTACTCGATCACGCCGTCGGCGAAGATCTTGATACCGGGCAGCGTCAGGTTGGGGATGCCCTGGAATTGTTGGCGGACCTTGTCCAGGGTGTCGAGATCGGACGGCACGCTTTTGCCGTTGGCCACCAGCAGCGCCGCGACGTGGGCGGTCATGCCGCCGCTTTCGGACAGGGCCTTGTACACCGGCAGGACACCGACGGTTTTCTCCGTGGGTTTGAGTGCAAACACCGGCTCGCCGGGCGCGGCGTTGGCGGCCGGGTCCATCCACGCGGTGATGCCCAGGCTGTTGTTGTAGCTCACGGCGGTTTGCGCCGCCTTGAGCATGTCAGTGGCGCTCGGCGAGGGCATTTTCGCGGCCACGCGGTCCCAGCCGGCGTCCACCAGGAAGCCGTTGGGGCGGCCGTCGGCGAGTTTGCCGATGGTGTCTTTCTCGGCGCCTGGCAGTGTTTTCAGCAGCGCCGCATCAATGCCTGCGCGCTTGAGCATCACGTTGTTGGCCCAGGCCGTGTGATGGTCACTGCCGGTGAACACCACGGGCACGTCGGCCCATTCGCCGCTGTTGAATTTCTTGCCCAAGGCTTCAGATTGCGCCCAGTAGGCCGAACTCATACCGGCCACGCTCAGGATGTCGCCGTGTTTAGCCTTGCCGTCTTCACGCCAGGCCCGCAGGCGTTTTTCCAGTTCGTCCAGATCGACCACTTCATCTTCCATGTTGGCCGAAACCATCTCCAATCCGCCGAAGATCGCGTGGGAGTGGGTGTCGATCAGGCCTGGCATCAGGGTCTTGCCACCCAGGTCGACGACCTTGGTTCCCGAATCGATCAGGGCCTTGATCTGCGCATCGCTGCCTGCTTGCAACACTTTACCGTCCTGTACCGCCAGCGCCTGGACCTTGGGCTGGTTGCGGTCGGCAGTGAAGATCTTGCCGTTGAACAGCACCAGGTCAGTCGCGGCCATGGCTTCCCACGAGGCAAAACTGACTGCCACCAGCAACAGATTCGGGATGAATTTTTTCATTGAATGTTTCCTTGTTATTGCGTCTGATGGCCAGACTAGTGGCTTACCGCGCTCGGCAGAACGCCTCGCTCACGAAAAACGTTTTTGCCTGAATGGAAAAAGAATGGACAAGCTGGGTGCACTGAAAATGTTCGTGGTCACCGCACAACTGGGCAGCTTCAGTCGCGCCGCCGAGCAGTTGGGCAAGACCCCGTCGGCCCTGACCAAAGCGGTCAATCACCTGGAAGCGGAACTCGGCGCGCGATTGTTCGAGCGCAGTACCCGGCGGATCTTGCTCACGGAATCCGGGCGGCTGTACCTGGAAACCGCGCGCCAGGTATTGCAGCGACTGGACGAGGCCAGCGAGGAAATCGAGCAGTTGCAGCACGGTTTGCGCGGCAGTCTGAAAATCACCGCGCCGCTGGCCTATGGGCAGGCCTTTCTCGATCAGGTGTGTGGCGGTTTTCTCGAGCAATACCCGCAGATCAACCTGCAAGTGGACCTGTGTGACGAGTTCGTCAATCTGCTGGAAAGCGGCTACGACCTGGCCTTGCGTGAAGGGCATGACGACTTGCCGGGGTTGATTGCCCGCGTCGTTGGCAGCAATCGCCTGGCGCTGTGCGCCAGCCCGGAGTATCTGGCGCGCAAGGGGCTGGCGGTCACCCCGCAGACCCTCGATGAGCACGAATGGTTGCTGTACCGCCATCCTTTGCTCAGCCGCGAATTCTGGTGGGCCGAGCGCGACGGCCAACGTTTGAGCTTGCCGCAACCCCAGGCACCCCGCTTGCGCAGCGACAACTACGACTTACTGCTGGCCAATGCCCTGGCCGGGCGCGGGTTGCTGCATACGCCGTTGTGGAGCGCGGCGCCGTACATTGCCGAAGGGCGCCTGGTGCGGGTGATGGCCGACTACGACATCGACCCGGACAGCTTCGGTCCGCACATCCTGGCGGTGTACCCCAGCCATCGGCGGGCCACGGCCAAGGTGCTGGCGTTCATCGATTACATCACCGCGTTTCTGGCGGAGCCTCTGTAGGAGCGAGCATGCTCCGGGCGGCGTTCCGACGATGGTCGTCAACGATAACGCGGGGGGCCTGATACCCCGCAACGGCCTCGGGTTTTTCGCGAGCATGCTCGCTCCTACAGGGGGTAGGGGCTTGCCAGGAAATTGCGGAAAGAGTACAAATGTACTCCATGACGACATTAACTCCCCGCCGTACCGCCATCCTGACTTTTATCCGTGATCGAATCGCGGAGCATGGTCAGTCCCCGAGCCTCGCTGAAATCAGCGAGGCGTTCGGCTTCGCCTCCCGCAGCGTCGCGCGCAAGCATGTGCTGGCGCTGACCGAAGCCGGTTTTATCGAGGTCAATCCACATCAGGCCCGGGGCATTCGCTTGCTCGGCCAGCCGCCGCGTCCCGAGCTGCTGGACATCCCGGTGCTCGGCCGGGTGGCGGCCGGTGCGCCGATCGGTGCCGATGCCGAGGTCCATAGCCGCTTGTTGCTCGACCCATCGATTTTCTCGCGGGTGCCGGACTACATGCTGCGGGTGCGCGGCGACTCGATGATCGAGGACGGCATTCTCGACGGCGACCTGGTGGGCGTGCACCGCAGCCCCGAGGCCATCAATGGCCAGATCGTCGTGGCGCGGCTCGACGGTGAAGTCACCATCAAGCGCTTCGAGCGGGTTGGCGACCAGGTTCGCCTGTTGCCGCGCAACCCGGCCTATCAACCGATCATCGTCGAGGCCGACCGGGACCTGGCCATCGAAGGGGTGTTCTGCGGCCTGGTGAGGCAAGGCTGATGGGTGCCGTCGTTGCGCTGGATACGCTGTTCAATGGCGGCCAGGTCTGGAGGGGCCGGCCTGCGCCGCCGGCCGCCAGCCCGCAACCCACCGGCCATGCCGCACTGGATGCGGCACTGCCCACGGGCGGTTGGCCGGAGGCGGCGCTGACGGAAATCCTCCTGGCCGGGCAGGGCGTGGGCGAGTTGCAACTAGTGTGGCCGGCGCTGGCGCGGCTATCGGCGGCGGGCGAGCGCATTGTGCTGGTGGCGCCGCCCTGCGTGCCATACCCCCAGGCCTGGCAGAACGCCGGGGTCGATCTGCGCCAGTTGTCGATCATCCAGGCCAGCGAGCGCGATGCGTTGTGGGCGGCGGAACAATGCCTGCGTTCGGGCAGTTGTGGTGCGGTGCTGTGCTGGCCGCACAAGGCCGATGACCGCGCCTTGCGCCGCTTGCAGGTGGCGGCGGAAACCGGCTCGACCCTGGCGTTCGCCTATCGCTCGCTCAGCGAAGCGATCAACCCTTCGCCAGCGGCCCTGCGCATCGCCATCGATGCCAAGCCCGCGCAATTACGGGTGCTCAAGTGCCGCGGCGGATTGGCCCGCTCGGCGCCGATTGCCTTCGCCGTGGGGCATTGAGGTTGCCATGCGCTGGGTCTGTATTCTGTTTCCGCAATTGGCGCTGGACGCGGTACTGCGTCAGCGCGCCGACCCCCAGGAGCCGCTGGCACTGCTGACCGGCCCGGCCCAGCGGCGGGTGCTGCAGGCGGTCAATGGCCCGGCGCGGGCGCTGGGTCTGCGCCCCGGCCAGTCCATGAGCGCCGCCCAGGCCTTGAGCAAGGGCTTTGCCACCGCCGAGTACGACGTCGCGGATATCGAACACTGGCAGCAATTCCTGGCCGCCTGGGCTTATCGCTTCAGCTCCCAGGTCAGCGTGCATTATCCGCGGGCGCTGGTGTTCGAAATCGAGTCCAGCCTGGGACTGTTCGGCCCCTGGCCGCAATTCGAGGCGCGCCTGCGCAGCGAACTCGGCGAACTGGGGTTTCGTCACCGCATCGTCGCGGCGCCCAATCCGGTGGCGGCGCGGATGCTGGCCAACGCCTACGACGGCCTGGTGGTGGCCGACGAGCAAGCCTTGCAGCATCACCTGGGGCACATGCCCATCGACCGCATCGGTCTGGCGGCCAGCGTGGCCACGGCGTTGTCGCGCATGGGCCTGCGCACCTTGAGCCAGGTGCAGGCGTTGCCCCGGCACAGCCTGGCCCGGCGTTTCGAGGCCCAGGTGCTCAAGCACCTGGATGAATTGCTGGGCATACGACGCCTGGCGCTGGCGTTTTACCTGCCGCCGGACCGTTTCGATGTGCGCATCGAGCTCAATTTCGATGTGCAGTCCCATCAGGCCTTGCTGTTTCCGTTGCGCCGCCTGACGGGGGATCTGTCGACGTTCCTGTGCGGTCGGGACAGCGGTGTGCAGCGTTTCGACCTGCACCTGGAGCACGCCGGATTGCCGGACACGCTGATCAAGGTCGGCCTGCTCAGTGCCGAACGTGATCCGGCGATGCTGTTCGAACTGGCTCGGGGACGCCTGGAGCAAGTCCAGGTCGAAGCCCCTGTGCGCGGTTTTCGCCTGCGCGCCGAAGATTTGCCGAGCTTCGTTCCGCAGTTTCAGGAGCTGTTCGACGATCGCCCGCAGCAGACCTTGCCCTGGGAGCAACTGCGCGAACGCCTGCGCGCACGGCTGGGGGATGATGCCGTGCAGGGCCTGCGCTTCCAGGCCGATCACCGGCCCGAGTGCGCGTGGCAGGCCAGTGCCGACAGCCAGCCCGGTGCGCGATTGCCGACCGTGCAGCGACCGGGCTGGCTGCTGACCGAACCGCTGGCGGTGCACGAAGGCTCGACGCGCATCCTCATGGGGCCGGAACGCATCGAGTCCGGTTGGTGGGACGGCGATGACGTGCGCCGTGATTACTACTTGATCGAAACCCGTGCCGGCCAGCAGGGTTGGGCCTACCGTGCGGTGGGCGAGGGTGGTCAGTTGTGGCTGCAGGGCTGGTTCGCGTGAACGCCGGATATGCCGAGCTGCACTGCCTGTCGAACTTCAGTTTCCAGCGCGGTGCTTCCAGTGCCCTGGAATTGTTCCAGCGGGCGAAAAAACAGGGCTACCAGGCCCTGGCGATCACCGACGAGTGTACCCTGGCGGGTATCGTCCGCGCCTGGCAAGCGGCGAAGTCCGTGGAGCTGCCACTGATCATCGGCAGTGAAGTGCGCGTTGAGAACGGCCCGAAGCTGGTGTTGCTGGTGGAAAACCTCGAGGGTTACCAGACCCTGTGCCGACTGATCACACGAGCTCGACGTCGTACGCAAAAAGGTCAGTATCAAGTGCTGCGCGAAGACTTCGACGAAGCATTGCCAGGACTGTTGGCGCTGTGGGTACCGGACGCGGTCAATGACCTTGAGCAGGGCCATTGGTTGAAGCAGGTCTTCGCCGAACGCCTGTGGCTGGCGGTCCAGCTGCATCGCGGCCAGGACGATACCCGACGACTGAATGATCTCCTGGCGCTGGCCGGGGAACTGCGGATACCCGCGGTGGCCAGCGGCGATGTGCACATGCATGCGCGCGGGCGCCGGGCCCTGCAGGACACCATGACCGCGATCCGTCATCACCTGCCGGTAGCCGATGCCGGACTGCGCCTGCACCCCAATGGCGAACGGCACCTGCGCGGCCTCGATGTGTTGCGCGAGCTCTATCCGCCAGCCTTGCTCGACGAAACCCTGGACATTGCCCGGCGCTGCACCTTTGATCTGGGTCAGTTGCGTTATCAGTATCCGCGCGAACTAGTGCCCGATGGGCACAGTGCAGCGTCCTGGCTACGGGAATTGACTGAGCGGGGCATGCGCCAGCGCTGGCCCCAGGGTGCGAGCGAGAAGGTCCGCGGGCTGATCGACAAGGAGCTGGGGCTGATTGCCGAGCTGGGCTACGAGAGTTATTTCCTCACTGTCCAGGACATCGTCGCCTTCGCCCGGCGCGAGAAAATCCTCTGTCAGGGCCGAGGCTCGGCGGCCAACTCGGCGGTGTGTTTCGCCTTGGGCATTACCGAGATCGACCCCGACCGGATGAACATGCTGTTCGAGCGCTTTCTTTCCAAAGAGCGCGACGAACCGCCGGACATTGATGTGGACTTCGAGCACGAGCGCCGTGAAGAAGTCTTGCAGTACGTGTTCCAGCGCTATGGGCGGACCCGCGCGGCACTGACTGCCGTGGTCAGCACCTACCACGCGGCCGGCGCTGTGCGTGATGTGGCCAAGGCGTTGGGGTTGCCGCCGGACCAGATCAATGCCCTGGCCGATTGCTGTGGTCACTGGAGTGATGAAACACCGCCCGTGGAGCGCCTGCGCGAAGGCGGTTTCGATCCCGAGAGCCCGGTGTTGCGCCGGGTATTGAGCCTGACCGGGCAACTGATCGGTTTCCCCCGGCACCTGTCCCAGCACCCCGGTGGTTTCGTGATTTCCGAGCATCCCCTGGACACCCTGGTGCCGGTGGAAAACGCTGCCATGGCGGAGCGCACCATCATTCAGTGGGACAAGGACGATCTGGACGCGGTCGGCCTGCTCAAGGTGGATATCCTTGCATTAGGCATGCTCAGCGCGATTCGTCGTTGTCTCGATTTGCTGCGTCGTCATCGCAACCTGGACTTGAGCCTGGCAACGATCCCCTCCGAAGACCCGTTGACCTACGACATGATTGGCCGCGCCGACACCATCGGCGTGTTCCAGATCGAGTCCCGGGCACAGATGTCGATGCTGCCCAGGCTCAAGCCCCGCGAGTTCTATGACCTGGTGATCGAGGTGGCCATCGTTCGCCCCGGTCCTATCCAGGGCGGCATGGTGCACCCCTACCTGCGGCGGCGGAACAAGGAAGAACTCGAAAGCTATCCCTCCGAAGAGTTGCGCGAGGTGTTGAAGCGCACCCTCGGGGTGCCGCTGTTCCAGGAGCAGGTCATGCAGATCGCCATCGTCGCCGCCGACTACAGCCCCGGCGAAGCCGATCAGTTGCGCCGGTCCATGGCGGCCTGGAAACGCCATGGTGGACTGGAGCCCCACAAGGATCGCCTGGCCGCCGGGATGAAAAAAAAAGGCTACACCGCCGATTTCGCCGCGCAGATCTTCGAGCAGATCAAAGGCTTTGGCAGCTACGGTTTTCCCGAATCCCATGCCGCCAGTTTTGCCTTGTTGACCTACGCCAGTTGCTGGTTGAAATGCCACGAACCGGCGGCCTTCGCCTGTGCCCTGATCAACAGCTGGCCCATGGGTTTCTACAGCCCGGACCAGATCCTGCAGGACGCGCGCCGTCACCATTTGCAGATTCGTCCGGTAGACGTGCGGGCCAGCGACTGGGATTGCAGCCTCGAACCGATTGCCGGTGCGCAACCGGCGATTCGCATGGGCTTGCGCATGATCAAGGGCTTTCGGCAGGACGATGCCCGGCGCATTGAGGCGGCGCGTTCGAAAGGCGCCTTCGTCGACATCGCGGACCTTGGCGAACGGGCATGCCTGGATGCCCGCGCCCAGGAACAACTGGCCGATGCCGGTGCCTTGCGCGGGCTGGCCGGTGACCGGCATAGGGCGCGCTGGGAAGTGGCGGGGGTGCAAAAGCAGCTCGGCCTGTTTGCCGGCCTGCCCCGTCAGGAGGAAGGCGCGGTGGCGCTGCCCAAACCCACGGTCGGCGAAGACCTGTTGGCCGATTACAACAGCCTCGGCACCACTCTCGGGCCGCATCCGCTGGCCTTGTTGCGTGGTGAGTTGAAAGCCCGTCGCTGCCGCAGTTCGAAGGAGTTGCTGGAGGTGGAGCACGGGCGACCGGTCAGCGTCGCCGGGCTGGTAACCGGCCGACAACGCCCGAGCACCGCCAGTGGCGTGACCTTCGTCACCCTGGAGGACGAGTTCGGCAACGTCAACGTGGTGGTCTGGCGCGACCTGGCCGAGCGCCAGCGCCAGGTGCTGGTGGGCTCGCAGTTGCTCAAGGTCGATGGGCGCTGGGAGAAGGAGGGAGAGGTGCGGCATTTGATTGCCGGGCGCTTGAGCGACTTGAGTCCACTGCTCGACGGCATCAGCGTGCGCAGCCGGGATTTCCGCTGACCCCCGCACACAGATCGTTCCCACGCTCCGCGTGGGAACGCCGCCGGGGACGCTCCGCGTTCCGCTTCTGTAGGTGACGCGGAGCGTCACGGGATGCATTCCCACGCGGAGCGTCACTAGTGTCCGGTAAACATGTTTCATAGCTGAAGGCTGCCTTG
>NZ_JBYTEO010000046.1:37368-56718 GCF_058791355.1 Pseudomonas sp. EB271-G4-1 | reverse complement strand
CGTCGTCAGCGGAACGCGGAGCGTCCCTGGCGGCATTCCCACGCAGAGCGTGGGAACGATCAATCGCCAGCAGGCTCCCCCCACAGGGGATCGAGGTACCCCCGTCAAAGTCAGGTCGGCTTTAAGGCCGCCTGGCTTTGCTGTTGATCGCGAGCGCCCCGTTAACCACGATGGCCGAACGCAGGACCGCAGCAATGGAGATGTACTCCGACAACAATCGCCCACAGGGCATTGGAGCCATCTACAAAAAATCACAAATTTCTGCAGGTCTATCCGCATTGCGATCGTTTTCAACTCGCCGCCAGCCGGGCGTTCTCTTTCAATATCTCGGCAAACTCCAGGGCTGGCCCCAGCAGTTGCTCGCCCTTGCGCGTGAGGATGCCGTAGTCCTGTGGCACCAGGTGCAGTGGTGTATCCAGGGTCTTGAGCTGGCCGCTCTTGAGCAGCGGATCGACCATGGCATGGGGTAGCATGCCGATCATTGGCCCGCGTTGCAGCACCTGCAGGAAGGTCTGCATGGAGATGGTATCGACGGTGTTGCGAGGCATGCCCACGCCAGCTTCGGCGAATGCCAGTTCCATGCGGCCGCGAATGGGGGTGCCTACCGGGTAGAGAATCCACGGCAAGTCCACCAATTGCTGCAATGAGAGAGGTCCGGCACCGGCCAGCGGATGACGGTCGTTGACCACGATGCAGAACGGTTCGGGCGCCAGCGGCTGGAAGTCGTAGCGCTGCTGCTGGGTTTGATCGGTGAACCGGGCGATGGCCAGGTCGAGGTTTTTTTCCTCGAGCATTTTCATCAGGTGGTTACTGGTTTGCTCCACCACCTCGATCGACAGTAAGGGCCAGCGTTCCTTGATCTGCAAAATGGCCTCGGGCAAGGCCACGGCGGTGGCGGCGAAAATACCGCCAATCCTGAGGTGGCCGTGACCACCCTCGCGCAGGCTGCTTATCTGTTCGACAAACGAACGTGCATCGTTCAGGGCAATCTGCGCATAGCGCAGCACATGCTCACCGAGCGCCGTGGGCGGCATGCTGCGCGGCAGGCGTTCGAACAAGGCAAAACCGAGCAGGCTTTCGATTTCCTTGAGCATCTTGCTGATGGCCGGTTGGCTGAGATTCATCTGTTGCGCTGCCAGGTGCATGTTGCGCGTGCGCCCGAGGGTATCGATCAGCTGCAAATGCCTGAATTTGAGCCATCCGCAAACGCTGGAAAATGAAAGTTCCGACATGGGCACCCCTCGTCGAGCAATAACTGCACGTTATCGAATACTGAAATTATCTCATTGGAGTTTATCGGCTGTGCGCCCTAGCGTGAAGCCTTTACGAACCAGGAAGATTGCCATGTCGCTGATGCTTACTCCCGAAAACACCCTGCCGGTCGATGGCGTGGCCGGTACCTTGATCGGCCGTGCCTGGGTGCCGGGGCGAATCGCCGGCCCTTCGCCGATCGTCCTGCGCGCCGACGGCGTATTCGACCTGTCGGAGCGCTTCGCGACCTTGAGTGACTTGCTTGAATCCGATGCCCCGCTCGCGGCAGTACGCCAGACCCCCGGCACTTTCATCGCCAGTGTCCAGGACCTGCTGGCCAACACCGGCCCCGGCACCGATCCGTCCAGGCCTTACTTGCTGGCGCCCCTGGATCTGCAAGTGATCAAGGCGGCCGGCGTGACCTTCGCCGCCAGCATGATCGAGCGAGTGATCGAGGAGCAGGCCGGTGGCGATGCCGCCAAGGCCGAAGCTGTGCGGGCCACCGTGCACGGCGTGATCGGCGACAACCTGCGCTCGATCGTTCCGGGATCGGAACAGGCCATGCACTTGAAAGCCTTGTTGATCGAACAGGGCATGTGGTCACAGTATCTGGAAGTGGGTATCGGGCCGGACGCGGAAATCTTCACCAAGGCACCGGTGCTGGCCTCTGTGGGCAGTGGCAGCCGAATTGGCATTCACCCCGGATCGCAGTGGAACAACCCGGAACCGGAAGTGGTGCTGGCGGTCAACAGCCGCGGGCAGATCCACGGTGCCACCCTGGGCAACGACGTCAATCTGCGCGACTTCGAAGGCCGTAGCGCGCTGTTGCTGAGCAAGGCCAAGGACAATAATGCCTCCTGCTCGATCGGGCCTTTCATCCGCCTGTTCGATGAGCATTTCAGCCTGGACGATGTCCGCGCCTGCGTGGTCGACCTTGAGGTACAAGGCGAGGACGGCTACCGCATGCACGGATCGAGTTCCATGAGCCAGATCAGCCGTGACCCACAGGACCTGGCCGACCAGACCCTCAACGCCAATCACCAATATCCCGATGGTTTCCTGCTGTTTCTCGGTACCCTGTTCGCTCCGACCGAAGATCGCGATCATGTCGGCAGCGGTTTCACCCACAAGGTGGGAGACCGGGTCAGTATCAGCAGCCCATTGCTTGGTCGTTTGCACAACGAGGTGACACTCAGCTGCGAAGCAACGCCATGGACCTTTGGCGTGAGTGCCTTGCTGCGTAACCTGGCCTCCCGTGGACTGCTTGCACGCTGATGCCGCAAAAGAGTGTCGCTTCATCCAATTACAAGAGAGAAATGCATCATGAGTGATACGCCTGGACGTCGCCTGCGCAGCGAGCAATGGTTCAATGACCCTGCCCACGCCGACATGACTGCCCTGTATGTCGAACGCTACATGAACTACGGCATGACCCGTGAAGAGCTGCAATCGGGACGTCCGATCATTGGTATCGCCCAGACGGGCAGCGACCTGACGCCTTGCAACCGTCATCATCTGGAACTTGCGCAGCGGGTCAAGGCCGGCATTCGTGATGCGGGCGGGATCCCCATGGAGTTCCCCGTCCATCCGATCGCCGAACAGTCACGCCGGCCGACCGCCGCACTGGATCGTAACCTGGCCTATCTGGGGCTGGTGGAGATTCTCCACGGCTATCCACTCGATGGTGTCGTGCTCACCACCGGTTGCGACAAGACCACCCCGGCCTGCCTGATGGCCGCCGCGACCACGGATCTTCCTTCCATTGTCCTGTCTGGCGGGCCGATGCTCGACGGCCACCACAAAGGCGAATTGATCGGCTCCGGCACTGTGCTCTGGCATGCGCGCAACCTGATGGCCGCCGGGGAAATCGATTACGAAGGCTTCATGGAAATGACTACCGCGGCATCGCCTTCGGTGGGTCACTGCAACACCATGGGCACGGCCCTGTCGATGAACGCCCTGGCCGAAGCGCTGGGCATGTCGCTACCGGGTTGCGCGAGTATTCCGGCGCCGTATCGCGAGCGCGGGCAAATGGCCTACGCCACCGGCAAGCGCATCTGCGAACTGGTGATGCAGGATGTGCGGCCCTCGCAGATCATGACCCGCGAGGCCTTCGAAAATGCCATCGCCGTGGCCTCGGCACTGGGGGCATCGAGTAACTGCCCTCCCCACCTGATCGCCATCGCCCGGCACATGGGCGTCGAGCTGAGCCTCGACGACTGGCAACGCATTGGCGAAGACGTACCGTTGCTGGTCAATTGCATGCCGGCCGGCAAGTACCTTGGCGAAGGTTTCCATCGCGCCGGCGGCGTTCCGGCGGTGATGCATGAACTGAAAAAGGCCGGGCGCCTGCACGAAGACTGCGCCACGGTCAGCGGCAAGCGCATTGGCGAGATCGTCAGCAGCACGCTGACCAGTAACGCCGATGTGATCTACCCCTTTGAAACGCCACTCAAGCACCGCGCAGGTTTCATCGTGCTCAGCGGCAACTTCTTCGACAGTGCGATCATGAAGATGTCGGTGGTGGGTGAAGCCTTTCGCAAGACCTACCTGTCCGAGCCTGGCGCGGAAAACAGCTTCGAAGCGCGGGCGATCGTGTTCGAAGGGCCGGAGGATTATCACGCGCGGATCGACGACCCGGCGCTGGACATCGATGAGCGCTGCATCCTGGTCATTCGCGGTGCGGGCACCGTGGGCTACCCGGGCAGTGCCGAAGTGGTGAATATGGCGCCCCCGGCAGCGCTGATCAAGCAAGGTATCGACTCCCTGCCCTGCCTTGGCGACGGTCGCCAGAGCGGCACATCGGCCAGCCCTTCGATCCTCAACATGTCGCCGGAAGCGGCCGTGGGCGGTGGCCTGGCGTTACTGAAAACCAACGACCGCCTGCGCGTGGACCTCAACGCCAGATCGGTGAACCTGCTGGTCGACGAAGCCGAAATGGCCCGCCGCCGCGCCGAGTGGACGCCCAACATCAAGGCTTCGCAAACCCCTTGGCAAGAGCTTTACCGGCAACTGGTCGGACAGCTGTCCACGGGCGGCTGCCTGGAACCGGCCACCCTGCATTTGCGCGTCATTGCCCGAAGCGGCGGCGAACCACGGCATTCGCACTGACGGCTGTTGCGGCAGCTGCCGTCCCTGTGATCGTGGATACAAACCCATCAACACCACTGTGCGCTATGCACAGTGGTGTTGATGGGCTATTCGCAACCACGTTGGTGATCAGTCGACAAGCCGGCGCAACGCCTCCCGTACCCCCTCAGGTATCGCGACCGAGGCGTTACTCGCGCGATCGACGTACACATAGACGACATAGCCCAGCGCCGACGCCTCGGATTCGTCGTTGCGGAAGATACCCAGCTCGTAACGCGCACTGCTGTTGCCCAGGTGGCTGATGCGCAAACCCACCGTCACCACGTCGGGAAAGGTGATGGGTGAAAGGAAAGTGCAGCTCGACTCGACGATCAGGCCGATGACCGGGCTGCTGTCGATGTCCAGGGTACCCTGCTCCACCAGGAAATGACTGATCGCCGAATCGAAGAACGAGTAGTAGACGATGTTCTGCACATGACCGTAGGAATCGTGGTCACCCCAACGTGTGCCGAGGGTATAGAAGCACCGGAAATCTTCGCGTCGGGGACGGTAGGCCTTGCTGCTCATAGCACCTCCCGGTAGATGGCCAGGACGTCCGCCTGGCTTACCGTGCGCGGGTTGTTGCCGAGCAGGCGCGCTTGCTTCATCGCATCCTCGGCCAGTGCCTGGATATCGGCCTCACCGATGCCCACGTCGCGCAAACGGGTCGGCAATTGCAGTTCACCGGCCAGCCCGCCCAGATAATCGGCCAGGGCGCGTGCTCTCTGCAGTTCGCTGCCCGTCTCGTTTGGCAGCACGATCTCGGCGAGCTGCGCGTAGAGTGGCGCTGCCGCCTCCAGGTTGAAGCGCATCACCGCACCCAGCACCAGCGCGTTGGACACCCCGTGCGGCACATGGAAACGCGCGCCAATCGGGTAGGCCAGTGCGTGCACCGCAGCCACCGGTGAGTTGGCAAAGGCCATGCCGGCCAGGCATGCACCCAGCAACATGTTCTCCCGAGCGACCAGGTCGGCACCCTCGTGACAGGCTTGATGCAGGCTACCGCAGAGCAGGCGCAAGGCATCTTTGGCGAGGCAATCGGAGAGCGGGTTTTTCAGGTGGCGACTGGTGTAGGCCTCCACCGCATGGACCATGGCATCAATACCGGTCGCGGCAGTGATATGCGCTGGCAACCCCAACGTCAGTTCGGCATCCAGCACCGCCAGGTCTGGCAACAGGGATGGCGAGATCACCACATTCTTTTCACCGGCACCGGTGGTGACCACCGAGACAGCGGTAACCTCAGAGCCAGTACCGGCGGTGGTGGGCACCAGGATCAGCGGCAGGCGTGCGCCCTTGCTCTGGTTGATGCCATAGATCTGCGCCAGCTCCTCGCCGCCGCGCAACAGCAACGCAGCCAGCTTGGCGGCATCCAGCGAACTGCCGCCACCAAATCCGACCACGCAATCGGCGCCGCAAGCCCTGCCCGCTTCAACCGCAGCGAGAATCACTGCCTCTGGCGGGTCGGCCAGTACCTCGGCAAATACCTGCACCGGCACGCCCGCTGCAGCAAAACCACTCAGCACCGGTTCGAGCAACCCGGCTGCCATGACGCCCGCGTCGGTCACCAGCAGCACAGAGCTGGCCCCCAGGTCCAGCACCTGCGTGGCAAGACGGGTAGCGGCACCGCGCTCGATGATGATCGAGCGGGTGGTATTGAATGCCATCGATAGCATCGCAAGGGTTCTCCAGTTTTGGTTTTGACGACCTCCGCTCGTCTGGCGTGAGGCTCCAGACCGATACCGTAGAGGTTCGTCTCAATCCCTCTCCCCCCTCCTTCAGAGTGGGGGCCACGTTATCCGGAGGCGTCGCTGAGCCTATTTCCCAAAAAACGAATAAACCTATTTTTTTCATAGGGTTGGCAGCACGACAACGACCACCCGAATCCGGAACGAACGCACTCGCCCGATCCCTATACTCGCCCTACGAACGACCTCGCCTACAACAACAAGTCCAAGAGGAATACACATGAGCAACCGTTGTGCGCCAATCAATGGTGCCGAAAGCCTGGTACGCACGCTGCTGGAAGGTGGAGTGGACACGTGCTTCGCCAATCCCGGGACCAGCGAAATGCATTTTGTTGCCGCGCTCGACCGCGTCCCCGGCATGCGCTGCGTGCTGGGCCTGTTCGAAGGCGTCGTTACCGGCGCGGCGGATGGCTATGCGCGCATTGCCGGCAAGCCTGCGGCCACGTTGCTGCACTGCGGCCCCGGCCTGGCAAACGGCCTGGCCAATCTGCACAACGCGCGACGAGCGAACTCGCCGGTCATCAACATCATTGGCGACCACGCCACCCATCACCGCCAGTACGACACGCCACTGACCGCCGACGTCGAAGGTTGGGCACGTCCCGTCTCGGTCTGGACGCGCACCGCTACAGAGGTTGGCGCGGTCGGAACCGCCGCTGCGGCGGCGATCCAGGCTGCCTGTACCGCACCGGGCGGCATCGCCAGCCTGATCCTGCCCTCTGATGTCAGCTGGGATGCAGGCGGCCAGGTCGCAGCACCCATGCCGTCGATACCCGCGCCACGCGTTTCCCCCGATGTGCTGCTGAATATCGCCCGCACCTTGCGCAGTGGCCGGCCCAGCCTGTTGCTGGTGGCCGGTCGTGCCCTGGCAGAGGATGCCATGGCCGATGCCCAGCGCATCGCGGCGGCGACAGGTGCGCAACTCTTCTGTCCGGTGCAAAACGCGCGCATACCCCGCGGGCGCGGGCGCTTCGAGATCGAGCGGATACCCTACTTCGCAGACGCCGCCCGCGCCCGGCTCGACGGCATCGCCAATGTCATCCTGGTCGGCGCCCCGGCACCCGCGAATTTTTTCGCCTACCCGGGCAAATCCTCGCGGCCCTATGCAGACGATGCCACGGTCCACGTGCTGGCGCGCCCGGAAGAGGACCTGGCCGATGCTCTGCGCCGCTTGGCCGAGGAGCTGGCAGCGCCGCCGCTGACCTGCCCCCAGACCGCTGCCGAAACCCAACTCGGCAGCGGCCCGCTGAGTTCCGCAGCGGTCGCCCAGTCACTCAGTGTCCTGCTGCCGGAACATGCGATCGTGGTCGATGAGGCCGCGACCTTTGGCCATGCGTTCTATCCAGGAACCCGGCATGCCGCACCCCATGACTGGCTGCAGAACACCGGTGGCGCCATCGGTCACGGCCTGCCTATGGCCCTCGGCGCCGCGGTCGCCGCTCCCGAGCGACGGGTAGTCGCCCTGCAGGCCGACGGTTCCGCCATGTATACGCCGCAGGCACTGTGGACCATGGCCCGCGAGCGGCTCGACGTCACCGTAGTGATCCTCGCCAACCGCAAGTACGCCATCCTCCAACTCGAACTAGCCAACGTCGGTGCCACGGCCGGTGCGACCGCCATGAACATGCTCGATCTCGGCAACCCGGACCTGGACTGGGTGCAGATCGCCACGGGCATGGGTGTGGAAGCGGCAAGGGCCGACACCATGGAGCGTTTCAACGAACTGTTCGCCATGGCCAATCGCCGACCGGGGCCGTTCCTGATCGAGCTCGTCGTGTGAACAACCTCAAGTCTCCCAATCACCACTATCCGCGTCGGAGCGACACATGAATGACACCCTCTCGCAGTATCCAGACATCGCTAGCGCAGACCCTGGCACGAGGCGCGTCTACGCCAAGGTGCTGTGGCGGTTGATGCCCTTCCTGATGCTGGCGTTCATCGTCAATGCCATCGACCGTATAAACCTGTCGTTTGCCAAGCTGCGCATGGCCGAGGACATTCTGCTCAGCGACGCTGCCTACGGTATCGGCGCGGGGATTTTCTACCTCGGCTATATCCTCTTCGAGGTCCCCAGCAACCTGTATATGCAACGGGTCGGCGCTCGCCGCACCATCACGCGCATCATGTTGCTGTGGGGCATGGTCACCGTGGCGACCGCCTTCGTCACCACGGCCAACCAATTGATCGCCGCACGGTTCCTGCTGGGCATGGCTGAGGCCGGGTTCTTTCCGGGAATAATCCTGTACATGACGTACTGGTTGCCAGCGTCCTTGCGTGGGCGGGTCACGGCCGGATTGTTGATGGCGGGCATGATGGCCGGGATCATTTGCGGACCGCTGTCTGGCGTGATCATGACCCACCTGGATGGCTGGCTGGGGTTCAAGGACTGGCAAATGCTGTTCATCCTGACCGGCGCGCCCACCATTCTACTGGGCATCTTCGGCTGGTTCTGGCTGACTGACCGTCCCGAGCAGTCCAATTGGCTGACCGCTGAAGAAAAGCGCCAGATCGCCCAGGACATTTGCAGTGAGCCGGGCGCGGTTGGCAGTCACTTCGGCGGCGTGCTGCGCGAGCCTCGAATGTACATCGCCGGACTCGTCTACTTTTGCATCTACAGCGGTTCAAACACCGTGACCTACTGGATCCCGACGCTGATCCGCGGCTTCGGCCTGGAAGACCTGAAGCTGATCGGCATGCTGGCCGCCCTGCCCTTTATCGTCGCGGTGTGCGCCATGTATTTGCTGGGGCGCAGTTCCGACCGGCATATGGAACGCCGCTGGCATCTGGGCCTGACCATGATCGTGGGTGCGGGCAGTTTTGCCCTGCTCGGCCTGGCGCAGGGCAATGTGGTGCTGTCGATCTTTCTCATGAGCTTGGGCTCCGCTGCTGCGCTGTCGGCAATACCGCTGTTCTGGACGATCCCGCCGGCTTTGCTGAACAAGGCCGGTGCGGCAGGTGGCATTGCAGTCATCAGCAGCCTGGGCAACCTTGCCGGCGTGCTCAGCCAGGCCGCTGTCGGCTCGATTAAATCCGCCACTGGCAGCCTGTACCTGGCGTTCGATGTGATGGCGCTCGTGATGGTGCTAGGAGCGCTGGTGTTGCTGATCGGGATACCGGCTCACGCCCTGAAGGATCGACGGGATTCCAAGGCATAAACCATAACCTTTAGGAGCGAGCCTGCTCGCGATGAGTGTGAAGACGCCGAGTTCATCCAGGAATCCGTGTTTTCGTTAACGTCCATCGCGAGCAGGCTCGCTCCTACAGGGGTATCGGGTTATGCCGAGGAACTTGGGAAACGCGGCATCTTGTAGGAGCGAGCAGGCTCGCGCCTACAAGGTGCCAGCGTAACGATCCATCAATTGACCCATGCGTGCCAGGTACTCACCCCGGCCCAGATGCAGGATGTGGTTGCCCGCAAACCAGTGCATCTCGCTGCCCGGCCAGTGCTGGTGCAGCAGGCGCACATGTCGTGGCAAGGTGACCCGGTCTCCCGCGCCGCCGATGACCAGCATGCGCTCGCCGTCCAGGCACGGGGCGTAGGTCAGCGGGTTGTGCACGGCCAATAACCCGCGCATTTGCGCCACGCCAATGCCCTGGCTGCGCATCAGCCGGGAAAGCAGTAGCCCCGTGGGTTGCCACTCAAGGAACGCATCGATCGGGCTGACCGCGGGCACAATCGGCACGCACCAGGCCAGGCGCTCGTCAACGGCCGCCAGCAGCGCCGCGGTGTAACCTCCCAGGGAAATGCCCGTCACACCGATCTGCTCGACGCCACGCCCCTGCAGATAACTGATGAACACCCTCAGGTCGTGGATCGCATGCAGCGGCGCCTCGTTAAACGCCGCCAGCCCACTGCCGAACAGTCCCTGGCCGCTGAACCAGTTACCGCGTTCGGCGCGCGGGCCGTGGTGCGGAAACGTGAATAACAGGACGTCGTAGCCGCGTCGGTAAAAACCGGCCAGCGACAGGACGTGGGCATTGATCCAGTGCGGGTCAGCGGCGAAACCATGGATGACGATCAGCGTCGGTCGCGGCCGATCGCCATGGCACCAGTGCTGCGCATGTGCGTAGGCGTTGCGCTGCATGGACTCGAACTGCGGGCGGGCGTACGGGTTGAGTGGTTTGAATGGGCTTGCGAAACGCAACTGCAGGCGGCGGATGTCCTTGCCGGGCAACTCGCGCTGCGCGATCACGATGTCCTTTGGCGGCGGCAGAAATACCCGCGAGGCGTCGGCGGCGCGCGCCAGCGGTTCGTAGAAACTCAGTGCCTCGAATTCACGCTGCAAACGGCCAGGCCTGGATAGCGTCGCCAGGGCGCTTGCCGCGACCGTAGTCGACAAGGCGGTGCGCATCACTCGTTCGATAGCGGCAGTGCCATGGATCTTCAAGGGGTGTCGGGGATCCAGTTCAGTGCCATCGGCCTGCCGCCAGAAGTCTTCGGGCAAACGCTCCCACCAGGGACTGAGTGAATCGCCTGACTGTTGCACACTCGCGCAGCGTTCTTCAATCAACACACAAAACTCCTCTGCGGCCGAGGGTCAGCTTGCGCGTCCCGACGACGCGCACAGGCCCCTGCGACAGCGTGCAGGATAAAGACCGCGCCAGCCAGGTACTCCCCCCCTTTTGCAGGGGGACCGGGCAACCGCAGATCGACGAATCTGACAGGCGTCGACCTTCGTCGCATTGACGGGGCCCGGACGAGCTCGATCGACAGCTCTCGGGCATTCCACATCTACTACCTAGTGAGAGCCTCAACGATGAGCAAACTGAGCGGGCTAGACGCCCTGTTCCTGAAAGTCGATCGTCCGCATGCCGCGTCGCACTGCACCATGATCTACATCTACGATCAATCCACGGTAGAGGGGCAACGCCTCGGCTTTCGGCAGATCGTCCAGCATATCGCCGAGCGCCTGGACGTCTCGCCGGTGTTCAAGCGCAAGATCGTCCAAGTGCCCTTCGGTCTCGGTTATCCCTATTGGGTGGAAGACGATCTGTTCGACATCGACTTCCACGTTCGCCATTTCGCGCTGCCCAAACCAGGCGACTGGCGCCAGTTCTGCATCATGGTGTCGCGTATCCATGCCCGCTCCGTGGATCTTTCCCGGGCACCCTGGGAGATGTACGTGATCGAAGGCCTCGACAACATCGAGGGCATCCCCAAGGGCAGCTTCGCCATTCTCACCAAGACCCACCACGCTGCGATGGATGGCGCCGCCGCAGCGGAACTGACCTGGGCCCTGCACGATGTGGCCGGCGCGCAGGGCAAGCCCGTTGCAGTGGTGGACAAGGCGAGCGCAGCGGAGAGCTTGCCGACGGGCCGGGGACCGCTGGACACGCTCAGCCGCATGCTGACCGACAACGCCATGTCCTGCGCGCGCATGGCCCTGCCGTTGGCGCGCGTGCTGCCCAAGCTCACCATGGCCAGCCTGCGCAAAATGGCCTATTCGGTATTGGGCTCCGAAGGCGGCGCGCCGCGCACCCGCTTCAACAGTAACGTGACGTCCAGCCGGGTCTGGGATTCGGTCACGCTCGATCTGGGCGTAGTGAAACAGATCAAGAGCCTGGTGCCCGGGGCCACGGTTAACGATGCGGTACTGGCCTTGGTCGGCGGCGCGATGCGTCGCTACCTGATCGCGAAGGATGAACTGCCAGAGAAATCGTTGGTGACCCTGGCACCGGTCAACACCCGCCAGGGCAATGAAAGCGTCGCCGCCGGCAACACTGTGTCAATGCTGACCTTCCCCCTGCGCACAGACATCGAAGACCCGGTCGCCCGCCTGGAGGCGTTGCAGGTTGCCACCTCGCAATCCAAGGCGATCCAGAATGCAGTTGGTGCAAGCGACCTGACCAACCTGCAGAAATTCGCGCCCCCCGCCACCCTGGGCCTGGCCGGTCGCCTGGCGACGTTGATGGGCATGGGCGGCAAGGGCCCGGTGATCCTGCACAATTGCATGGTGACCAACGTCCCCGGCCCCAATGTGCCGCTCTACATGCTCGGCGCCAAGCTGGTGTATTGGTGCGGTGTCGGCCCGCTGGTCGATGGACTGTCGTTGATCTGGAACCCCTCCAGCTACTGCGGGAAGATGTTCATTTCACTGACCAGCTCACCGAACGTCGTTCCCGACCCGGACTTTCTCGCGCAGTGTCTTATGGATTCGTACGAGGAGATGAAGGGCTTGGCACAACAGGCACCGAAGGTAGCGAAAGGTCGACGCGTTGGCCGAAAACCGCTCGCACCGAAGGTTGAAGACAAGCAGGCGATCTGACTGCAGGCCTGATGCCTCATGATCGTTCCCACGCCGAGCGTGGGAACGATCAAACCGGCGCGCGAGGCCCTGTAGGAGCGAGCATGCTCGCGAGGGTCGTCAACGATAACACTGGGCACCTGATACCCCTCGGTGCTCTCAGGCTCATCGCGAGCATGCTCGCTCCTACAGGTTCTACCAAGTGAGTAGCTGTAAAAGCGGAAACGCCAGCCGCCGAACCGGATATGTACACCATCGGGAACGCAGGCAAGGCGGAGCGCCGAAACGCCCCGCCCTGTACTCAGACGTTACCCAGACCACCGCCGCAGACCAGTACCTGGCCGCTGACGTAATCCGATTCCGGGATGCAGAACAGGTACACCGCGCCAGCAGCCTCCTCGGTG
The DNA here is from genome assembly GCF_058791355.1 of Pseudomonas sp. EB271-G4-1. Classification (NCBI taxonomy): domain Bacteria; kingdom Pseudomonadati; phylum Pseudomonadota; class Gammaproteobacteria; order Pseudomonadales; family Pseudomonadaceae; genus Pseudomonas; species Pseudomonas sp. EB271-G4-1. Next base: position 43,941 of record NZ_JBYTEO010000046.1, on the reverse strand, counting down.
TTGCCTGGGCGACCCAGTGGAATCATGCTTTTGGACTGTTCGACAATGGCGGGGCTGATGCCCACCTTGATCTCGCGACCTTCGATGTTGATGAAGTGCGGGTCACCCTCCACCGGCTGGGTCTGGCGGGTTTCGATATGACCAAAGGCCACCGCATTGACGTTGACCTTCATGCGCCCCCATTCCTTGGCCAGGCATTTGGTCATGCCCAGCACGCCAGCCTTGGCCGTGGAGTAGTTGACCTGGCCTGGGTTACCGCCAGCGGACGTCGACGCGATATTGACCACCTTGCGATTGACCACTCGACCTTCGGCCGCCTCTTTCTTGGCCATGGCGCTGATGATCGGCTGGGCAGCGCGCAGGATGCGAAACGGCGCAGTGATGTGACAGTCGATGATCGCGTACCACTGCTCATCGCTCATCTTCTGGATCACGTTGTCCCAGGTGTAGCCGGCGTTGTTGACGATGATGTCGATGGCGCCATAGTTGTCGACCGCAGTCTTGACGAAGCGGTCGGCGAAGTCGGCCGCAGTGACGCTGCCGACACACGCGACGGCTTCACCACCCAGGGCACGGATTTGCGCAACCACTTCTTCAGCGGGGCCGGCGTCCAGGTCGTTGACCACGACGCGCGCGCCGTCGCTGGCCAGTTTAAGGGCGACACTGCGCCCGATGCCACGACCGGAACCGGTGACCAGGGCGACTTTGCCTTCGAGCTTTTTCATGGGGATATACCTTGTTTTTGTTGGATTTCAGGTGAGTGCCACGGTCGCTTCGCCGAGCAGTTTTTCGTCGCCGTACTGATTGACACAGCGAATCGCCAGGCGCGCACGTCGTTCGCCATCGACCTCGAACAGCTCAATGACCTTGCCGTGGCACGTGGGGATGTGACCCAGTTGGGTAATGCCGGTGAAGCGCACTGCCAGGCTGCGGATCTGCTGCTGCGGTATCCAGGCGGTGAGCAGGCGGCCGAGGTAGGCCACCGAGAGCATGCCGTGGGCAAAGACATCGGGCTGACGGGCCTTGCGGGCGAAATCCAGGTCGATGTGCACCTGGTTGTGATCACCCGAGGCGCCCGCATACAACGCCAGGGTAGTACGGTTGATAGCAGGTAAAGCCAGTGGCGGCAGCTCAAAGCCGATCTGCACATCGTGCAGCTGGGGCAAGTTCATGACGGGTTCCTCAGCGTTGCACGAGTGAAGAGCGGATATCAGCGATGTGCTGACCTTCCTGGTTGGTGACACGGGTTTGTTGCACCACGAAGGTCAGCGCCCCGCCTTTCTTCTCGTAGACATCCACCACCCGGGTGTCGAAGGTGAGCACGTCGCCGGCATAGGCCAGGCCGTGATAGTCGAACCCCTGTTCGGCATGCAGGATGCGCCCCAGGTCGAAGCCGAATATGTCCTGGACGATATGGTCGCTGTCGCGCCCTTCGGCTTCCAGGCACATCAGGAAACTGGGCGGTACCGGCAATGAGCGGTGCCCGGCGTTTCGGGCGGCATCTTCGTCGGTGTACACCGGGTCGGTTTCGCCGATGGCCTTGGCGAAAAAGCGCAGGCGCCCCTTTTCAACTTCGCAAGTGGTCACGCCCAATGAGCGGCCGATCAGACTCTTGTCTGGCATGTCACGCAGTCCTCATTGTGAGAAAAAGGCGCGCCCTCGACAGGCACGCCGTGTCATCAGCCGCGGCCGAAAAGCGTCACGATGCCCGCGCCGCCCAAGCCCAGGTTGTGCTGCAAGGCGTGCTGGATATTGTCGACCTGGCGTTTGTCGGCGGTGCCGCGAAGCTGATGGGTCAGCTCGTAGCATTGGGCCAGGCCGGTGGCGCCCAGCGGGTGACCTTTGGACAGCAGACCGCCGGACGGATTGATCACCACTTGCCCGCCATACGTGTTGTCGCCGTCCATGACGAATTTTTCGGCACCGCCTTCCGGGCAGAAACCCAGGCCTTCATAGGTCAACAGTTCGTTGTGGGCGAAGCAGTCGTGCAGTTCGCAGATGCGGATGTCTTCCGGGCCGACGCCCGCTTTTTCGTAGACTTCAGTGGACGCCTGACGAGTCATGCCAACGCCGACGATGCTGATCAGCGAACGCGGTTCGAAAGCTTGCGGCTGGTCGGTCACCAGGGACTGGGCCAGGATGCAGACATCGGTACGCAAACCGTGTTGCTTGGCGAAACGCTCAGAAACCAGAATGGTTGCAGCACCGCCACAGGTCGGCGGGCACGCCATCAGACGGGTCATGACGCCCGGGAAAATCACCTGGTCGGCCATGACTTCTTCGGTCGTCAGTACCTTCTTGAATACCGACAACGGGTTGTTCGCACCATGGCGGCTGGCCTTGGCGCGAATGGCGGCGAAGGTTTCCATCTTCGTGCCGTATTTCTCCATGTGCTCTTTGCCCGCGCCGCCGAAGAACTTCAGGGCGTCCGGCATTTCACGGCCTTCAGGGAAGATCGCGTCGGCCACTTCATGGCCCTTGCCATAAGTGATCGGCCGATCAAGCCAATGGGATTTGAGGGCGCCGGGCTGCATCTGCTCAAAGCCAAACGCCAGCGCGCAATCCACCGCACCGCTTTCCACCGCCTGGCGCGCCAGGTAGAGCGCGGATGAGCCGCTGCCGCAGTTGTTGTTGACGTTGATTACCGGAATACCGGTCAGGCCCACCTCGTAGAGCGCCGACTGGCCGCTGGTGGAGTCGCCGTACACATAACCGGCGTAGGCCTGCTGCACCTTGCGGTAATCCAGGCCGGCATCCTGCAGCGCCTGGCGAATGGCTTGCGCGCCCATCTCGACGTAGGTACCGCTCTGGCCGGGCTTGGCAAAGGGGATCATGCCGACACCGGCAACAATTACTTTCTGGGACATCACTTTCTCCAAGGTCAGTTATCAGGCCTGTGCCGCACGCCCCAGCCTGGAGCGAGCGCAGCAAACCGTCGAACGATGGTCACGTACACCGCACGCCCCCATACCCCCTCCGGTGGAGGGGGCTTCAAGGCCATGCGCAAAGCAATCGGGGGGCGCGACCAGTGGAGGGGGATCCCCCCCCACTCGAGGGGGAGGCACAAAAGGCAGTGGCGTTAGCGTTGCGTGGCGGTACACAAGAACAACAAGATCAAAGGGGTAACCAACACGTGACTTTCGCAAGACATAAGAGCTCCCGACGCCAGTGGTCCACCACCACTTTTCCCATCGAGTTGCGCCCTCACCTGCTGGCCTTGGCCGTGGGCCTTGGGTCGTGCGCCGGTGCCAACGCTGTCGACTTCCAGATCGGCGAAATCGAAGGTCAGTTCGATTCATCCCTATCCATCGGTTCCAGTTGGGCCGTACGTGGGCCTGACCCCAAATTCATCAACGCCGCCAACACCCTTGGCCTTCGGGGTGAATCGGCCACTCGCACAGCGGATGACAACCGGCAGAACTTCAAGAAGGGAGAAACCTTCTCGAAGATCTTCAAGGGCGTGCATGACCTTGAACTGAAGTACGGCGACAGCGGCGTCTTCGTGCGCGGCAAGTATTGGTATGACTTCGAACTGAAGGACGAGCACCGTCGGTTCTACGACATCGACGACAGCGGCCGCGATGACCTGGCCAAGTCTTCGGGGGCGGAGTTCCTGGACGCCTTCATCTATCACAACTACAACCTGGGCGACCTGCCGGGCAACGTGCGCCTGGGTAAACAGGTGGTGAGCTGGGGCGAGAGCACCTTCATCGGCAACTCGATCAACAGCATCAACCCGGTCGACGTCGCCGCCTTGCGCCGCCCTGGCGCGGAAGTGAAGGAAGGCCTGATCCCGGTCAACATGCTCTATTTGTCCCAGGGCCTGGCGGAGAACCTTACCGTCGAGGGCTTCTACCAGATCCAATGGGCCAATTCGGTGGTCGATAACTGCGGCACCTTCTTCGGTTCCGATCCCCTGCCCCAGGGCTGCAACGATCGCCTGGTGTTCGCCGGCCCCGACCTCGTCCCAGGCGTAGCCAACAACACCGCGACCGCGGCGCAGATTCTCAGCGGCCGCGTGGTGGACGACGTCTACATGCCCCGCGTCAAGGACAACGATCCGCGGGACAGTGGCCAATACGGCATCGCCTTGCGCTGGTTCGCCCCGGACCTGCACGACACCGAGTTCGGCTTCTATGCCATGAACTACCACAGCCGCAACCCTTACCTTAGCTTCAAGCAAACCACCGTCGCGCCGATCACCGCGGCCCAGGTGGGCGCCCTGCCACCCGCTGCACGGGCACTGGGCGTGGCGCAGAACCAGTTCGACCGGGTACGTGCCGCGCGCTACTTCGTCGATTATCCGGAAGACATCCGCCTTTATGGGCTGAGTTTCCAGACCACCCTGGGCGAAACCTCCGTCGGTGGCGAGCTGAGCTACCGCCCGAACATGCCGCTGCAAATCAACACCGCCGACCTGAACCTGGCAGCGATCCAATCCACCGATACCAATTTCACTACCCAGACCTCTCCGGTCTTTACCTCCGGCGAAACCGCGCAGGCGCTGGGCGGTGACCTGCCTGGCTACAAACGGATGCCGGTGATGCAGGCGCAGGTGACGGCCACGCAGTTCTTCGATCAGATCCTGGGTGCCAGCCGCCTGACCCTGGTCGGCGAAGTCGGCTACAACCGCATCAATGGCCTTGGCTCGGCGGATGGCACCGATATCCGTTTTGGCCGTAGCCCGGTGTTTGGCGCCGGTGAATTCCCCGGTACCCAGAATGCCAGCGTCTGCGCCACCGCGACCAACCCGCAGAAGGAGTGCAACAGCCACGGCTTCTACACCACCGATTCCTGGGGTTATCGAGCGCGAGCGAAGCTGGACTACACCAACGTCATCGCCGGCATCAACCTCTCGCCGAACCTGGCCTGGTCCCATGACGTGGACGGCTGGGGCCCGAACTTCGAGGAAGGCGCGAAGGCCGTCAGCGTCGGCGTGGATGCCGACTACCTCTCCACCTACACCGCAAGCCTGAGCTACACGGACTTCTTCGGCGGCCAATTCAACACCACCACAGACCGGGACTTCGTCTCGCTCAGCTTCGGCGTCAACTTCTGAGCCGCAACAGACAGAGGGTACATCCATGAAAGCAAGCAAGATCATCACCTGCGCAGGCCTGGCGCTCTCCCTGCTGGCCAGCGGCGTCATGGCCGCCGTCAGCGAACAGGAAGCGGCACAGCTTGGCACTTCGTTGACGCCACTGGGCGCGCAAAAGGAAGGCAACGCCGACAAGAGCATTCCCGCGTGGGATGGCGGCCTCAAGCCCGGCGCCGCGCCGGTGGACGCCAAGGGTTTCCTGGGCGACCCCTTCAAGAACGAGAAGCCGCTGTTCACCATCACTGCGGCCAACGCCCAGCAATACAAGGACAAGCTGACACCCGGCCAGCTCGCCATGTTCCAGCGCTATCCGGACACTTACAAAATTCCGGTCTATCCCAGTCACCGTACCGCTGCGGCGCCTGTGGGCATCTACGCGGCCGCGAAGAAAAGTGCGGTCAATGTGCAGTTGGTCAACGACGGTACTGGCTTGGCTAATTTCGCCGATTCGCGTTACTACGCCTTCCCGATCCCCAAGAGTGGCGTCGAGGTCTACTGGAACTTTGTAACGCGCTTTCGCGGCGAGAACGTCGAGCGCTGGTCGGTCCAGGCGGTGCCGCAGGTCAATGGTGACTACACCATCGTCGAGACGCACGACCAGAACAGCTTCCCGCAATACATGGAGGGCGTGGACCTGCAAGCCGAGAAGAACATCCTCTATTACTACATTTTCGCCGTCGACGCGCCGGCGCGCCTGGCCGGCACGGTGTCCATGGCCCATGAAACCATCGACCAGGTCACCGAGCCGCGCAAGGCCTGGACCTACAACGCCGGTCAGCGCCGTGTTCGCCGCGCGCCACAGCTGGCCTACGATGCTCCTGGCCTGGCCTCGGATGGCATGCGCACTTCCGACAACGCCGACATGATGAACGGCTCGCCCGATCGCTATGACTGGAAGCTGATCGGCAAGAAGGAGATGTACATTCCCTACAACAACTACAAGCTGCAGTCGCCAAACCTGAAGTACGCGGACATCATCAAGCCTGGCCATATCAACCAGGACCTGACCCGCTACGAGCTGCATCGTGTGTGGCACGTGCAGGCGACACTGAAGGCGGGCGAACGGCATATCTACGCCAAGCGCGACATGTATTTCGATGAAGACACCTGGGTACTCTCCGAGGTGGACCATTACGACGGCCGCGGCCAACTGTGGCGCGTCGGTGAAAACTACACCTACAACAATTATGAAAAAAGCTTGAATGCACCTGCCGCCCAGGGGTTCTACGACCTTCTGGCCGGTCGCTACATCGTCGCTACCATGAGCAACGAAGCGAAATCGGCGCCTCAGTACGGCGCCCGCACCAAACTGGCAGACTTCACGCCGGCGGCGTTGCGTAACGCAGGTATTCGCTGACACAAGCAACACTGGTTGAACAGACGCCCCGCTTGCGGGGCGTTTTGCGTTTGCCGGCGTACATGATCGTTCCCACGCTCTGCCCGGGAACGCCGCCAGGGACGCTCCGCGTTCCGCT
>NZ_JBYTEO010000046.1:0-37269 GCF_058791355.1 Pseudomonas sp. EB271-G4-1 | reverse complement strand
TGACCACGCATGACGTGAGCCTTGCGCAAGGGTGACGCGGAGCGTCACGGGATGCATTCCCACGCGGAGCGTGGGAATGATCATGTGCGCGGCAAACTGGCCGATGTTACGCAGCGCGGGTATTGGATCGTTCCAATGCTCCGCGTGGGAACGATCATGTGTGCGGCAAACAGGCCGATATTACGTAGCGCGGGTATTGGATCGTTCCCACGCTCTGCGTGGGAACGCCGCCAGGGACGCTCCGCGTTCCGCTGACCACGCATGACGTGAGCCTTGCGCAAGGGTGACGCGGAGCGTCACGGGATGCATTCCCACGCGGAGCGTGGGAACGATCATGTGTGCGGCAAACTGGCCGATGTTACGCAGCGCGGGTATTGGATCGTTTCCATGCTCTGCGTGGAACGAGCAATAAAAAAGCCGACCCAAAAGTCGGCTTACTTAAGTGGCAGCGGGGCTTTACTCAAAAACAACCTTGCAGCGGCTGGCGTCCCAGGCTTCGATCTGGTCCTGATAGCGCTCCTCGATCAGACTACGGCGGATCTTCAGGGTCGGTGTCAGCAGCGCATTGGTGACGGTCCAGGGTTCGGCCACCACCACCAGGGCGCCCAATTGCTCATGCGCCTCGAACAGGGCGTTGACCTCAGCCAGGAAAACCTCGAGCTCAGTGGCAACCTTGTCGCGACCTTCGGCGGTGGCGAGTGCGGCGCGGGTATCAGGTGAAACATTGAGCAAGGCCAGCGGCTGCGCCAGGCCAACCCCAGTGACACACGACGCCTCGACACGCGGATGATTGCCCAGTTTGGCTTCGATAGGGACAGGCGCGACGTACTTGCCCTTGGCGGTCTTGAACAACTCCTTGACCCGTCCGGTGATACGCAGGCGCCCTTGCTCATCCAGTTCGCCACGGTCACCTGTGCAGAACAGACCGTCGCTGGTGTAGCTCTGGGCGGTCAGATCGGGTTGCTTGTAATAGCCCAGCATCTGCGCCGGGCTTTTCACCAGGATTTCGTTATTGTCACCGATACGACATTCGACACCCGGGATCGCCGCCCCAACGTAACCAACACGCACCTGGCCCGGCAGGCTGAAGTGCGAGGTGCCGAAGTTCTCCGACATGCCATAGCCTTCCAGCAGCTCAAGTCCCAACTCACGGTACCACTCCATCACCTTGACCGGCAGCGGCGCGGAGCCGGACAGGCCGGTATGCACCTGGTCAAGCCCAAGGGCCGAGAGAATCTGCACCTTCATCAGCTTGCCTTCCACCGGATCGGCGAAGACGGCGGCCTGTCTGGCAGGATCGATCCGCTCGTTGATGCCCTGATAGAACTTGCCCCACAACCTGGGCATGGACAGGAAAATCGTCGGGCGCGCTCGGCGCAGGTCATCACTGAAGGTTTCCAGGCCCAGGTTGAAGAACACCCGGCAGCCGCTGTACAGCGACACCGCTTCCACCACCGCCCGTTCGGCGGTATGGGCCAATGGCAGGTAGGACAATAGCCGATCATTGTTGCTCGTGCCCTTGCCGTTGGCATACATGCAACCGGTCACCGCCGGTGCGGCGTACATGGCGCCGAAGCTGTGCATCACACCTTTGGGAGCGCCGGTGCTGCCCGAGGTGTAAATGATGGTGGCAAGTTCGCCTGGCACGGCTTCGACCACCGCTTGCAGGGGCGCGGTACGGGCGATGATCTGATCCCAGGGTTCACCCTTGCCGCAGCTGGACATAGGCAAATCGATCAATGGCAAATCGGGCGGAATCGAAGCACAAACGGCGTTCCAGCCCGCCACTTCGCCCTCAAGGCGTCCGACGAAAAGCAGCCGAACTTCAGCATGTTCCACCACGTAACGCACCGTGTCGCTATTGGCAGTGGTGTACAGCGGGACGCTGACATGCCCGGCCATCCAGATCGCCAGGTCGGCGATGATCCAGTGGGCGGTGTTCTTGCCGTAGATGCCAATGGAAGACTTCGCCGGCAAGTCCAGGCTCTGCAGGTGAGCAGCCATGCGCCGCGCCTGGTCGCCCACTTCACGCCAGCTGTAGTCTTGCACGCCGCCATCGGGCAAGGGCTGGGTCAGGTAGATGGCATCTGGCGTGCTGTGCTCCCAATGAAGGAAGCGATGCAACAGTGTCGGGTGCTTATTATTGTTGTTCATGACAGATCCTGCATTTGAAGGGAGGTGTCCCACCCATTTGAATTATTCTTTTCGTAACCCGTCGCGGCACCTTACCCGCGCTGAAAAAGCGTAGTGGTCACCGTGCCGTCGTCACCCGTCTGATGCTGCAGCGCCAGTTGCGCATCGGCTACCTGGCGTCGGCCGGCGCTGCCACGCAGTTGGTGCACAAGCTCTATACATTGCGCCAGGGCGCTCGCCGCCGAGGCTTGCCCCAAGGTCAGCAAGCCACCGGAAGGATTGATGACCAGGTTGCCGCCGTAGGTATTGTCGCCGTCTTCGACCAGTTTCTCACCGTAGCCTTCGGCACAGAAACCCAGCGCTTCGTAGAGTAACAACTCGCTGACCGTGCTGAGGTCGTGCAGTTCGCAAACATCAACCTCCTGCGGCCCCCTGCCCGCTTGCTCATACAACTCACGAGCGGCGGCCACGTTGACCTCATAGTCGACACCGGCGAAGGTCGCCCCCTGATCGTTCACTTGCTGTGGGGTTACACAGGCCTGGGCTACGACTTGAACCAGCGCGCCGTTGCCGTGGCGCCTGGCAAATTCACTGGAACACAACAAAACCGCTGCTACACCTGAGCTGGCCCAGGCCACCTGCGGATGGGTTAGTGGATCGGCGATCATCTGCGCCTGCAATACACGATCGAGCGTCAGAAGGCTATTGAACGCGACCAGTGGATTGAGCGCGGCATGCTGGCGCGCCTTGACGGCGATCATGGCGAAGGTTTCTCGTCGAGCCAGATAACGCGCCATGTACTCCTGAGCCACGGCGCCAAGCCGTTCAAGCCCGAGGGTTGGCGCAGGCGCGCCCTCGATACCCAGCACCAGAATGCTTTCCGCCTGCCCGAGGAGGATGGCCTGGCAAGCGCGTGCAAACAACGCGCTGCCATCAGCGTCGTTCGGTGCAAAGTGAAAGAGCGGGACTTGCGCAAGCCCTGCTGTTTGCAGAGCACGCTGCAAGGTCACACCATCCATCGCGCCTGTAACGGCATGGACCGCCGCAATATTGCTTGCGGACAAACCGGCGTCGGTAAGCGCCTGTCCTATCGTAGTGCCGATCCGTACGTGCGCATCGGGAGCCAGCGCGGCTGGACTGAAGGGCGACATACCTACGCCAATCACATTGACGCAACGTTGCATCGTGCTCTCCTGAAATAGAAAAACTGCCGCTTACCGTTCATGTAAGCGGCAGGTGGCCAGGCAATCAGGCCGGTACGGACTCGAACAATTCGACCGCACCATTTTTCAATACGACAACGTCACGCTCGACCGCACGCATCTCGACGATGATGCGCGTCGGCGACTCACGCCACATACGGGTTTCCAAGGTGTCGCCGGGCATCACGATGGCGGCGAAGCGCGCGCGCACGCTCTTGAACAGACGCGAATCGTTACCGCAGAACGCCTTGATCACATGGCGACCGAGGTAGCCGAAGGTGCACAGGCCATGCAGGAACGGTTTCTCGTAGCCGGCCTTGGCGGCATAGTCCGGATCGATGTGCATCGGGTTCCAGTCCCCGCACAGGCGATACAGCAGCGCCTGGTTGACTTCGGTCTGGTCCGCCAGCACCGCATCGGGTTCACGATCTGGCGCTACGTTGATCTCTTCGCTGGGCACACGTTGCAGCCCAGCACCCGGCACGCCAGGGTAGAAGCCCGTCACTTCGTTGTAGAACAGCGGCGTGCCGTGCTCGTCGGTGGTCTCGATGGCCAGGATGGTGACGGTGCTCTTGCCTTTGTCGATCGCCGACTTCAAGCGCATGCTGTGCTTGAGCTTGGCTTTAGGGGGCAAGGGACGATACATCACGGTGTATTGTTCGCCATGCAGGCCTTTGGCGAATGGCACGTTCAGGCCTTCCAGCTGTGGCTCGCCGGACTTGGCGGCACGCAGGAACACTTCGGTCGCCGGCAACACGGCCATGGTCGGCAGTACACGGAATTCATCACCGAGGAACTCGTTGACGTACTTCAACTCATCGCGGTCCAACGGGTCTTTGGCAGCGCCTACGGCCAGGGCATAGAGCGCGGCATCGTTCTGGTCGTACTCGGTTTCGAGGTGGGAGACAGCGTTGGCTGCCACTTCCATATCAACGAAAGCATTGCCACCCTTGGCAGGCGACTCCATGCGTGTAAACAGCTCTTTGAGTCCATCGGCGCCGTCGGTGTGATGAACGCTGCGCTCATCGAAATGAGTGATGCGCGTCCAGTTATCGCGAACCAGTTCCGGGCTCAGGGTATTGGTGTGCAGGAACCGGCCGTGGGAACGCTCCCAACGGTATTTCGCATGGAAGCCGCCACCGACCTCGAACAGGCCGCCGGTGTCTGTGCACTCCTCGCTGCACAGCCAACCCACCAGCGGCGCGCAGTCTTCGACTTTGACTTTGTCGTGCAGCTCCTGGGGGAACAGCCCGCTGGCGATCACCATGCGTGAAGCGGCGACCGGGGCAATGGTGTTGACCCGGATGTTCTTGCTCGCGCCCTCGATGGCCAACGAGTTGGCGAAACCGATCAAGCCCGACTTGGCGGTGGAATAGTTGCACTGGCCGAAATTACCGAAGATGCCGGCGCCGGATGCGGTCATGATGATGCGCCCGTAGCCTTTTTCACGCATGATCGGCCACACGGCGTGGGTCAGGCGGAAGGCGCCCTTGACGTGCACTTCCTGGATCAGGTCCCACTGCTCTTCGGTCATCTTGTGGAACGAACTGTCGCGCAGGACGCCGGCGTTGTTGATCAGGATATCGACCGTGCCAAACACCTCGAGCGCGGTGGCGACGATTTTCTCGCCCTCGGTCACCGAGTGGTAGTCGGCGACAGCCTCGCCACCCATGGCGCGGATCTGCGCAACTACTTCATCGGCCGCCGCGCTTGAACTGCCCAGGCCTTCGGTGCTGACGCCCAGGTCATTGACCACGACCCTGGCACCCCGCGAACCCAGCAGCAAGGCGTGGGCGCGTCCCAGGCCGTTGCCGGCGCCGGTGACGATGGCAACTTTGCCGTCAAAGCGAATTTCTTGAGACACGTTTGCTCTCCTATGATCGCGCTCACAACGTGCGAGCGATGATTTCTTTCATGATTTCGTTGGTGCCACCCCAGATCCGGTTGCCACGGGTGTCGAGGTACAACCTGGCAATCGGGTATTCGGTCATGTAGCCATTGCCGCCATGCAGTTGCAGGCACGCATCGACCACACGGCTGCTGAGCTCCGCGGTCCAGTACTTGGCTACCGCGGCCACTTCGGCTGTCAGTTCGTCGCGCAGCAGCAAGGCCATGCAGCTGTCGATCCATGAGCGGCCGATCTGTATTTCGGTCTTGAGTTGCGCCAGGGTGAAACGCGAGTTCTGGAAGTCCAGCACCGGCTTGCCGAAGACCATGCGCGTACGGGTGTATTCGATGGTGTGATCCAGTGCCGCCTCGGCCTGGGCCTGAAAACCGACGGCGCCGATGATCCGTTCCCACGCCAGGTCATGCATGAGCTGGTAGAAGCCCTGCCCTTGCACGCCGCCGAGCACGTTTTCGGCCGGCACGCGGCAATCGTCGAAGAACAGCATGCTGGTGTCCTGGGCGTGCAGGCCGATCTTTTCCAGCGGCTGCGATCGGCTGAAGCCTTCACGCTCTTTCTCGACGATGATCAGCGAGATGTCCTGGGCGCCCTTGCCACTTTCGCCGGTCTTGCAGACCACCAACGCCAGATCGCAGGACGCGCCATTGGAAATGAACGTCTTGGAGCCGTTGATGATTAACTCGTCACCTTCGGCCCTGGCGCGCGTGCGCACCGCCTGCAGGTCCGAACCGGTGTTGGGTTCGGTCATGGCGATGGCGCCCACGGCTGTACCCGCGATCATTTTCGGCAACCAGGCCTGCTTCTGCGCCTCGGTGCCGTAGTTGAGGATGTAGTTGGCCACCAGGCCGTGCACACCGAAACCAATCAGGCCGGAAGCGCCGGCACGCATGAATTCTTCGGCAAAGACCATGTCGAACAGGCGATCGGCGCCGGGCCCGCCATATTCCTCTGGCATCGAAGGCAAGAGCATTCCCATCTCGCCAGCCTTGCGCCAGACCTCGCGGGGTACGCACTTGTCTTTCTCCCACTGGGCATGGAACGGGTTGACCTGCTGCTCCATGAAGCGGCGGCAGGCGCGTCGAAACTCATCGTGCTCAGTGCTGAACAAGCTACGGGGTATCAGGTATTCCATGGGTAATCCTCTGCAACCCTGATCAGAGCGTGCGCCCGACCAGATCTTTCATGATGTCGTTGGCGCCGCCGGCAATGCGCAGGACGCGGTGATCGAGGTAGTGACGGGCGACCGGGTACTCGAGCATGTAGCCGTTACCGCCATGCAACTGGACGCATTCGTCCACGACCTTGGTGTAGAGGTCCGAGCACCACAATTTGGCCGAGGCCGCCGCTTCGGGGCTGAGGGTGCGCGCCAGGCTTTGCTCCATGCAGCGGTCGACGTAGTTCTGCGACACCGCCAATTGCATCTTCAAGTCGGCCAATTTGAAGCGGGTGTTCTGGAAGGCGAAGATGGGCTTGCCGAATACGCTGCGGCCCTTGGTGTAGTCCAGCGTGCTGTCGAGCACCGCGTCGGCGCCGGCAACGCTGCTGATGGCGATGGACAGCCGTTCCCAGGCCAACTCCTTCATCAACTGGATGAAGCCCTGCCCGGCCACGCCACCCAGCAGGTTTTCCCTGGGCACCCGGACGTTGTCGAAGAACAGCATGGTGGTGTCCTGGGCGTGCAGGCCGACCTTGCGCAAGGGCTGGGACCGACTGAAGCCTGCGCGGTCGGCTTCGACCAGGATCAGTGAGATGTCCTGGGCGCCCTTGCCGGTATTACCGGTCTTGGCGACGACGACCACCAGGTCGCAGTTGCTGCCGTTGGATATGAACGTCTTGGCGCCGTTGATGACGTACTCATCACCGTCCAGCACAGCGCGGGTCTTGACCGCTTGCAGGTCGGAGCCGGTATCCGGCTCGGTCATCGCCACCGCGCCAATGGCCTGGCCTGCCGCCATTTTCGGCAGCCAGGTGTGCTTTTGCTGTTCGCTGCCGAAATTCACCAGGTAACCGGCGACAATGTCATGCACGCCGAAACCGATCAGCCCCGATGCCTGGCCCGCGCGGTAGATTTCCTCGGTGGCGATCATCGAGAAACGCCGATCCAGCCCCAGTCCGCCATAGGCTTCGGGAGTGGTGGCATTAAGCATGCCCAGCGCGCCAGCCCGCTCCCAGATGTACCGCGGGACCCGATGGTCTGTTTCCCACTGTTCGAGGCAGGGTGCACATTCCTCAGCCAGGAAGCGCCGCACGCTGCTGCGAAACTCCTCGTGCTCATGGTCAAACAGGGTACGGGGTATCATCGGTGGTTCTCTCCTTCGGTCGTCGGTCGGCCACCTTTGAAGGGGCTCTGGATCGATCATAGGAGCAGGTTTCGCCGATACGCCCCCTCGGGGAGGGGGGGATTCGTGCATTCGAAAAACACACGGCGCGCTATTCTTTATCTGGGGGCATTTACCTGGGGGCAACCTGAACAGGAGGAGCCCGCATGGCCACCTTGAAACTTCACCCTGCACTGGACAACGGTATCCAACCCGCCGCCGCGAACTTCACCGGTGGCACCCTGCAATGCCTGTGTGCGACCGATAAGGTCGAGGTCCGGATCGATGCACAAACCCTGCATAACCACGCGTGCGGCTGCAGTAAATGCTGGAAACCGCAAGGCGCGATATTCGCCGTCATTGCCGTCGTCCCCCGGGATAAGGTTAGCGTGACTGCCCACGGCGAAAAACTGGCGATTGTCGATGAGACCGCTACCATCCAACGCCACGCCTGCAAGCAGTGTCACGCCCATCTTTTCGGACGCATCGAGAACAAGGACCACGCGTTTTACGGCCTCGACTTCGTCCACACCGAACTCTCCCCACAGAAAGGATGGGCCGCGCCGGGCTTCGCCGCTTTCGTGTCCTCGATCATCGAAACCGGCACACCGCCTGCGCAAATGCCTGCTATCCGTGAGCGCCTGCGCTCGATCGGCCTGGAGCCCTACGACTGCCTGTCTCCGGACTTGATGGACGCACTGGCGACGCATGTGGCTAAAAAGAAAGGCCTGCTCCCCGATGCCTGATTGATCGGCCGCCGCAGTTTCTTCACCGAACTGCGGCCAGGCCCGGCAGTAACGCAATGTGCTGGTGGCATTTTTCCGCGGTGAGCGAACGGGATGGATCGATAGCGATCAGTTTTGCACCGCGTCGCTGTCGTCCACTACGCTGGGCGTCGCGGCGGTGCCTGCCAGGAGGCCGCCGTCGATGTTGAGCTCACTGCCGGTCATGTACGTCGCTTCATCAGAGGCAAGTAGCAGCGCCAGCGCCGCCACCTCTTCGGGCATCCCGAACCTTCGCAGTGGAGTGTCTCGAACCAGTGCAGCCATGCGTTCGTGACGATCCTCGCCGGTGCCCAACATGGGCTCCCACAGGGGCGTGAGGATGGCCGCGGGATGAATCGAGTTGCACCGGATTCTGAGCCCTTGCTCGGCGCAGTACAGCGCCACCGTCTTGGTGTGGTTACGCACTGCGCCCTTGGACGACGCATAGGCCGCGGCGCCCGGAATGCCAACCAGGCCTGACCGGGAGGAGATGTTGATAATGGAGCCTGTTCCGTGAGGCCGCATGGCACGAATGGCGTACTTGCAACCCAGGAATACACCATCGAGATTGGTCCGATGCACGGCGTGCCAGTCCTCCAGGCGCGCATGCTCCGGGTCATGCGCCACGGCACCGTGCTCAAATCCGGTGATACCTGCATTGTTCACCAGCACGTCCAGTCTGCCGCGCTCCTTGAGGATTTGCGTGGTCACTCGCTGCCAATCTTCTTCGCGCCGCACATCGAGGCGCAGATAGCTGGCGCGATCGCCGAGTGAATCTGCAACGGCGCTGCCGAGCTCATCATTGATATCCGTGACGTAGACAAAGCAATCCTCTTGCGCGAAGAGTCGCACGATCGCGGCGCCAATCCCTTGGGCCGCCCCGGTGACGATGGCAGTCTTTGCAGTGAGTTTATTGGCCATGAGTGATGCGGCGACCTTTTTGGTTTGATACTCGGAAAAAGCAGTTACCCCCTCCAACAGGGTTGGCTACCAAAATCGATCCCGAGTATAGACTGCCCTCGCAAAACGCCAGCGGGGGAAGTCATCGGCGCGTCCACGCAACGCACCCCTCCTTTGCCGCGCTGGTGTTTTGCGCTTGGGATCCAGCAGCACTGAGTACTTTGTGGTGAGTGGATTCATCCCCGTTGGACTGCGCAGCAGGCCATCTTTTGGGGCCGCTTCGCGACCCAACGGGGATGAATCCCCTCGCCACAAGTGGAGTGTCAGGTTGGACAACAGCTACAGCTATTGAGACGGATCTATCTGATCCAGCACCCGGTTCGCGGTGATTTTCAAAAGATCGCGGCCTTCGGCAGCTCCTACAGTGGTTGGCGCCGATTGAGATGTAGGAAAAGTCCAACAACTGCGCAAGAAGGTGCATTGACCTGTAGATTTTCAGCCTGGCAACCCCCTGCTACTCAATCAACCCATTCTTGCGCGCCCATGACACTGCATCATAACGACTCGAAACGCCCAGTTTGGCGTAGATGTTCTTCAGGTTCCACTTCACTGTTTCCAGCGAGATGTTTAACGTCAGGGCCACGCGCTTGTTGGCCATCGCCTGGCTGATCAATTCGAGGATGGCCAGCTCCCGCGGCGTGAGCATTGAAGACGCGCCATTGGCCGAAGACTCGCTGGAGCGACCGACGTTTCCAGGACCGAAGCGCTCAAGCAGCGCTCTCAAGTAAATCTCATCCTCACTGGCCAGCGGCTTGCTCGACAGTGCCACGAGCATTTTGCGCAACACTTCGCCTTCGTCGAGGAAGGTGCGCACCAGTCCCAGGCGCCGGCCCAGGGACACGGCTTCCAGCAAGCGCGCTTGCGCCTGTTCGGGCTGCAGCAGGTCGCTTTTCGCGCACGCTTCGAGCAACTGGCCGGTGACCTGCAATTGCCCGCGGCTGAACTTCGTCGCGTAGGTGCCCAGGATAGCCAGGGCTGCGAGCGCCTTGTCCGGGTAGTTGGTGGCCAGCAGCAGACGCGCTTGCGCCAGCGCGGCAATTGCCGGGATGTCTGCCTGGAAGCCCGGGGAGTCGCGGTGTTTATCGGCCAGTACCTGTAGTTTGGCTACCCTGTCGGCGGCCAGTGTCTTGTCGTTTTCCAGCAACGCGATGCGGGCCTGCTCGGCCAGGCAGTGCGCCAGGGCTCGGTCCTGGTTGATGGTGCGAAAGTGTCGTTCCTGGCGTTCCAGAAATGCCATGGCCACGGCGGCGCTGTCCTGGAGCAGGTCCAGGCGTGCCCGGCAAATCGTCGCCCGCAGCATGGTGTCGGGCATGGCCCATTGCAGCAGGCCATTACGGTTGGCGAGGATTTCCCGCGCTTCATCGGTACGGTCCACCTCGCGGTAGACCTCGGCCAGCGTGGCGGCCCCCAGATAGGCACTGGCGGCACGGTGGCCGTGCACTGACACCGCACGGGCCAGTTGTGCCGAACCGATCCGCTCAGCCTCGCGCATCTGGCCGGCCTGCAGGTAACAAAGGGTCCGGGCCCCTTCGGCCACCAACGCCATCTCGCCATTGCGCTCGGCTTCGGGGATGGGGTTGTCATCCAGGCATTGCAGCGCTTCCTCGATGCGTCCGGCCGCCAGGTAAGCGATGGTCAGCAGCGCCGGCGCGCCGAAACGCGTTACGGAATAGTCATCCGGCAACGCCTGGAAATCCTCGAGCAAACCAATGATGGGCTCAGTGCGATCACGCTGCACTTCGATGGCCGCCTGCACCAGCGGCAGTCGATAGGCAACGTCAGCGTGTTGCGCCGCACCACTGCGATGGAACTGTTCCAGCCAGATCTCGGCCTTGGCCGGGCGGGCCGTGAGTGCATAGGCCAGGCAACCGAGAAAGAACAGGCGCGGTCGGGAAAACAGGATGTCCTGCGGCAAGCGGTCGAGCAGGCGTAGCAGCGGGCTTAGCTGACTCAGGCTCCAGGTCGCCGGGGCTGCCCGTTCGATCAGTTGCGCAGCGAAGTCCAGGTCACCTGCCAATGTGGCATGGCGTACGGCCTCGGCCAGCAGCTTGCGCTCGGCGAACCAGTGAGCGGCCCGATTATGCAGTTCGATCAGGGCTGCGCTGTCACGACGGGCGAGCCGCGTGGCCAGGAAATCGCCGAACAATGCATGAAAGCGGTACCACGGCTGACGGTCATCGGCTTCGACGCGAAAGATCAGCAGGTTTTCTTCGTCCAGCCGCTTGAGCATGGCTTGCGCCGAGTTGACGCCGGTAATCGCTTGCGCCAGGGAGGCGTTGAAGCGACGGCAAATACTGACGCTTTCCATGAACTGCGCCAACTCGGGTGGCAGATGGGCCATGACGTCTTCGGCCAGGTAGCTCTGCAGGTCGTCGGAACGCCAGCCCATTTCGCGCAAGGCACCGCGCGATTGCGGGTCGCTGCGCAACAGGATGATCACCAGCTGCAACGTGGCTGGCCAACCACTGGTGAGCTCGTGGATCTGATGGAATTCTTCCGGGCTGAGCTTCAAGGCCGCCAGGCTCTGTTCGAGAAAAGCGCGGGACTCGGCCAGATCGAATGGCAAGGTGGCGCAATCGAGCTCCAGTAACTGCCCGCTCAGGCGCAGCCGACTGAAACTCAACGGTGGACCCACCCGGGACGAGATGACGAAGTGCAGGTTCTCGGGGCTGTGATCCAGCAGCTTCTGCATGAGCTGGTGCGAGCGCGGGTCGCTGACGTGTTGGTAGTCATCGATCACCAGGAACAACTCTTTGTTGATACTGGCAGCGCCTTCGACGATGGTCGCCACCACCTCGTCGATGAACTCCGGCCGCGCGCCCTCCAACGGCACGCCGCTGTCCATGACGATGCCAAGTCGCTGCAACGCGCCACGTAGATAAGCGAAGAAAATCGGCACGTGCTTGTCATCGGCGCTCAGTGCCAGCCAGGCCACCTCCGCTCCGGAGCGCATCATCACCTGCCGCCAT
The DNA here is from genome assembly GCF_058791355.1 of Pseudomonas sp. EB271-G4-1. Lineage (NCBI taxonomy): Bacteria > Pseudomonadati > Pseudomonadota > Gammaproteobacteria > Pseudomonadales > Pseudomonadaceae > Pseudomonas > Pseudomonas sp. EB271-G4-1. Next base: position 25,017 of record NZ_JBYTEO010000046.1, on the reverse strand, counting down.
TGGGCCAGCAGCGTGGTCTTGCCGAAACCTGGGCTACCGGTTACCAGGCCGACGCGGCATTGCGTCATGCCGCGCAGATCCTCGAGCAGGCGCTCGCGCAGGATGGTCTGGGTACCAATGCGCGGTGGCGCGAATTTGGTCGATACGAGCAGCTTGTCGGTATGCATGTCCTGCCTGGTCTCCGATCCCCAGATCCGTCGAAACAGCGTGAGGCTGGTCGATACGAATCGGCGAGGTATGGCCACATTTATGGCGATTGTCGGATTATTTACCCGAACACCGCTAAAAGACAGCGCGTGTCATGGTTGCGCGCAGGATTGTGGCGGGGAAAACAGACAGCCCACCCCCCACAATCGAGGGGGGCTACCCTGTAGGAGCGAGCATACTCGCGATAAACGCTTGAACAACGCGATCATTCAGGCAGCACGCGTCATCGTTGACGTCCATCGCGAGCATGCTCGCTCCTACAAGAGGCCAGGTAGACGTGAGGCCAATTCAGAGGGTTCGCGCTACCAGTTCGCGCATGATGTCGTTGGCTCCACCGTAGATGCGGTTGACGCGGCTGTCCAGGTAATGACGGGCAACCGGGTACTCCAGCATATAGCCGTTACCGCCATGCAGCTGCACGCACTGATCCACTACCTTGGAATACAGTTCGGTGCACCAAAGCTTGGCCGCCGCCGCTGCCTGCGGGCTCAGTTCGTTTTGCAGGATGAGCTCCATGCAGCGATCGATGTAGGTCTGGCCGATGACGATTTCGGTCTTGAGGTCCGCCAGCTTGAAGCGCGAATTCTGGAATTCGATGATCGGCGTACCGAATGCCTTGCGCTCGCGCGTGTAGTCAATGGTCTGCTCGAGCACCGCCTGGCTTGCCGCAATGGCCAGGATACCAATGCTCAGGCGCTCCCAGGCCAGCTCCTTCATCAATTGGTAGAACCCCTGGCCAGGCTCGCCCCCCAGGATGTTGTCCTTGGGCACTCGCACGTCCTGGAAGAACAGCATGGTGGTGTCCTGGGCATGCAGGCCGACCTTGCGCAGCGGTTTGGACTTGGTGACGCCGACCCGGTCGGCCTCCACCAGGATCAGCGAGATGTCCCGCGAGCCTTTGCCGGTATTACCGGTCTTGGCGATCACCACGATAAGGTCGCTGTTGGTGCCATTGGAAATGAACGTCTTGGCGCCATTGATCACGTAGTCATCACCGTCGAGCACGGCGCGGGTCTTGACCGCTTGCAGATCGGAGCCGGTATCGGGTTCGGTCATGGCCACGGCAGAGATGACTTCTCCGCTGGCCATTTTCGGCAGCCATTGCTGTTTCTGCTCTTCGGTGCCGAAGTTGATCAGGTAGCCGGCGCAGATGTCGTGCACATTGAAGCCATTCAAGCCGGAAAGCCCGGCGCGGGCCACTTCCTCGACGGCGATCATCGAAAAGCGCCGGTCCAAACCCAGGCCGCCATAGGCCTGGGGGGTCGTGGCGTTGAGCATGCCCAGCTCACCGGCGCGCTCCCAGATCTGCCGGGGAACCCGATGATCCTCTTCCCACTGTTCATGGAACGGCGTGCATTGCTGCGCGAGAAAACGTTTTACGCTATCGCGAAACGCTTCATGTTCATGATCGAAGAGAGTGCGCGGGATCATTCAATTACCTCCAAAAAGATGGGCTCTGGCGATGAACGCCTTTACGCCACCTTAGGACGACTTACGCTCCTTCTGCCCCCTCGAAGCGGGTAGGCCCGCTTCAGTTGCGCCAAGCGAACCTGCCTGCGCTGGCGGCGTCACTGTTCATCCGCCGTCGTCAGCAAGGCATGGAGCATGCGCGCCAGCATGCGAACGGTGTCCTCTTCAAGCAGGAAATCCGGTTTTTCGATCAGCAACGCCCGGGGCAACGCAGTGACCGCCTGATAGGCAAGGAAGCCCGCCTTCTCGCGATCACGCACCCGAACCTCGTTGCAGAAGCGTTGTACCAGGGCTGGCATGACCTTCGAGATCCAGAAACGCTCCGGCTTGACGATGTCCAGGCGCACCAGTTCAGCGTAGTAGGCGGCCTTGATGCTCAATTGCGAGTCGATCTGCTCCCAGCGATGCAAGGCTGCAAGGCCGGTGCGCAACACCAATTCGATGCCGTCATACAGCGTCGCCGATGCAGGCAGTGCATGGATCTCGAGGATGATTTGCTGGCGGGTATCAGCGCGGTAATCCTCGAAAATAGCCGCGATCAGCGATTCCATCGTAGGGAAGTATTCGTAGATGGAACTGATCGCCACCCCGGAATAATCGGAAAGACGATAGATCGACAGCGCTTCGCGCCCTTCCCGTTCGAGGACGTCCCGCCCGGCTGTTTTCAAGGCTTCGACCAAGGCCACCGAACGTGCCTGCCTGGGCTGCTTGCGTGGCCTGGCGGGCAGTTTGAGCACAATGTCGTCATTGGTATCCAGGCCTGGAGCGGCCATGTCCGAACTGCGCATATCGTCTCCTTCAGTGTGGATCTCGTCCACTGCTTTTCGCCATTTCACACAGGCTATGTGCATGGCGAGCCGGTCGCCCCCCTCTCTTTGGGGGGAGCTCACGCCAGTGCGGCACCGTTAGCATCGGGGCCATGAGTGCACACGTTTGCACAAGACTGAGACGCGACCGGACCAAACGACATGAAGCACGACAGCACTGCCGGCGATTGCTGCGCTGCAACAAACCGCGCGACCGGCGTACGGGTATCCGCCAAGGACCTTGCGCAACGCATCGGGGTCGCCACCTCCACGGTCACTCGCGCCTTCGATGCGCAATCGCGTATCTCGGCCAAGCTACGCGTGCGCATCCTCGCCATGGCCGATGAACTGGGCTATCGACCCAATGCCATCGCCCGCTCCTTGAACCAGCGCAAGACAGGCATCGTTGCGCTGGTGGTCGGCGATATGGCCAACCCCTTCTATCCGGCTCTGGTTGAGGAGCTTTCCCTGCAACTGCGCCAGGCGGGCCGACAACTGCTGCTGTTCGTGGTGCCACCGGGGGGCGATGCGGACGAACTGCTGCCGCAACTGCTGCAGTACCAGGTCGATGGGATCGTGGTGACCGCCGCGAAGTTGTCTTCGCACATGGCCGACATTTGCGCACGCCAGGGTGTCGGCCTGGTGTTCATGAACCGCCGCGTCGAGGACGTGACCGTCTGGTCGGTGTGCTGCGATAACGAGCGCATGGCCGCCGAGGTGGCCGACTATCTGGTGGGGCAACGCCGCCAGGCCTGCGCCTTTGTGTCCGGCGATCCGGGCATCTCCACCACGGCTGACCGCTTGCGCGGCTTCGAGCGAGGCCTGGCCGCGCAGGGTCAACGCCTGGTGGCCTGCGTTGAGGGTGGATACACCTATGAAGGCGCACGCGAGGCGGCGGCCCGACTGTTCAGTGTCGGCCAACCTGCTATCGACGCGGTGTTCTGCGCCAACGACGTGATGGCCCTCGGCGTACTGAGTTACCTGCGGATGAACACCCACCTGCGCGTACCCGAGGATGTCGCGGTGGTCGGCTTCGACGACATCCGCGCCGCCGCCTGGCCCGAAAACTCACTGACCACGGTGCACCAGCCCCTGGGCCAAATGATCGAATGCGCCCTCGGCTTGCTGGGCCAGGGTCGCCCTGGCAACGGCGCCAACCAGGCGCTCCACGAGGTGCCGGGACATCTGGTACAGCGCGCCTCCGCGTAGCGTCACCTCTACACCCAGCTCACAAAAGCAAAAACAATCCAGAGGAAATAACCGGTGATTCAACAACTCAAAAAGGGTCAATCGGCCCAGGCGAAAGCCAGCAATCAAGCCCAGGTGCGCGCCACCGTAGAAGGCATCCTCGCCGACATCGAGCAGCGCGGTGATGCAGCGGTGCGCGAGTACTCCGAGAAATTCGACAACTGGGCGCCGCAAAGCATGCGTCTGATCCAGGAACAGATCGACGCCTGCATTGCCAGTCTGCCCCGGCAGACGCTCGACGACATCCGGTTCGCCCAGGATCAGATTCGCCGCTTCGCCCAGATTCAGAAGGATTCGATGCACGATGTCGAGGTCGAAACCTTGCCCGGCGTCGTACTCGGCCATCGCAATATTCCGGTCAACTCGGTCGGCTGCTATATCCCCGGCGGCAAGTACCCATTGATCGCCAGCGCGCACATGAGCGTGCTCACCGCCAAGGTGGCCGGCGTCAAGCGCGTGATCGCCTGTGCACCGCCGTTCGAAGGCAAGCCGTGCCCTGAAATCGTTGCGGCGATGCACTTGGCCGGTGCAGACGAGATCTACTGCCTTGGCGGCGTGCAGGCAGTGGCTGCGATGGCGATCGGTACACAGAGCATCGTCGGCGTCGACATGATCGTCGGCCCCGGCAACGCTTATGTGGCCGAAGCCAAGCGCCAGCTGTTCGGCCGCGTCGGTATCGACCTGTTCGCCGGCCCTACCGAAACCATGGTGATCTGTGATGACACCGTGGACGCTGAACTGGTCGCCGTCGACTTGCTGGGCCAGGCCGAACACGGCCCGACCTCCCCCGCTTATTGCGTTACCACCAGCAAGAAAATCGCCGAAGAGCTGCCTGCTGCTATCGACCGGGTACTGTCGCGCCTGGACACCGCGCCGGTCGCTAGCGTGGCCTGGAACGACTTCGGTGAGATCCATCTATGCGACACCGACGAAGAAGCCCTGGAAGTCGCCGAGCGTTTGTGCTCCGAGCATGTGCAGGTAATGACCAAGGATCCGGACTGGTATCACGATCGCATGACCCGTTACGGCGCCCTGTTCCTTGGCCACCGCACCAATGTGAGCTATGGCGACAAGGTCATCGGCACCAACCACACACTGCCGACGATGGGCGCGGGTCGCTACACCGGAGGATTGTGGGTGGGCAAGTTCATCAAGACCCACACCTACCAACGCGTGCTGACCGACGAGGCCAGCGTGATGATTGGCGAGTACTGCTCGCGGCTGTGTGGCTATGAACATATGTCCGGCCACAAAGAGCAGGCGGATATTCGCGTGCGCCGCATGAAGCAGGAGGCTTGAAGTCATGAACAAACCCCTACCGCATGAGCGCGGCGACTATCGTTACCTGCGCGACATCACCACACGCTGGATGGACAACGACGTCTACGGTCACGTCAACAACGTCATCTACTACAGCTGGTTCGACACCGTGGTCAACGGCTGGCTGCTGGAGCAGAACCTGCTCGACTTCGAGCAATGCCCTGTAGTCGGTCTGGTGGTCGACACCCATTGCAGCTACTTCTCGTCCATCGCCTTCCCCGACCTGGTGCGCGCCGGCCTGCGCGTGGCAAGCCTGGGCACTTCAAGCGTGCGCTATGAAGTCGGTCTGTTTGCCAACGACAACACCGAGGCTTCGGCGCAGGGCCACTTCGTCCACGTCTACGTCGATCGCGTGACGCGCCGGCCGGTGCCGCTGCCGGCAGCGCTGCGCCATGCGCTCGAGACCCTGGCGGTGGCGTCATGAAGAACTTCGAGGGTCGCGTAGCGGTGATTACCGGCGCCGCATCCGGTTTCGGCAAGGCTTTCGCCGAGATGAGTGCAGGGCTTGGCATAAAGCTGGTGCTGGCCGATATCCAGGCTGACGCGCTCGAGGCCACGGTCGCCGAACTGCGCGCCCGCGGCGCCTCGGTCATCGGTCTGCGAACCGACGTCTCGCAGGCCACGCAAGTCCAGGCTCTGGCCGATGCCGCAGTGGCGGAGTTCGGCGCCGTACACCTGCTGTTCAACAACGCCGGCGTGCTCGCCGGCGGCCTTGTGTGGGAGAACAGTGAAAAGGACTGGGACTGGGTTCTGGGTGTCAACGTGCGCAGCGTGATCCACGGGGTGCGCATCTTCACACCGCTGATGCTGGCGGCCGCTGCGCATGACCCGGACTACGAAGGGCACATCATCAATACCGCCTCGATGGCCGGGCTGCTCAACGCGCCGACGCTGGGCGCCTACAACCTCACCAAACAGGCGGTGGTGTCGCTCAGCGAGACGCTGTACCACGACCTCGCGCTGGTTTCCTGTCAGGTGCACTGCTCGGTGCTGTGCCCCTACTTCGTACCCACCGGTATCAGCTTGTCCGCTCGGAATCGCCCGAACGATCTGGCCAATGCCGGCGCACCGACACGCTCCCAGGCGGCGGCTCTGGCGCAGAACCAGAAGGCTACTGCCGCGGCCAAGGTCAGTGCCCAGCAGATCGCCCACCTGACCTTCGAGGCTGTCCGCCAGCGCAACTTCTATATCTACTCGCATCCCCACGCCATGGGCTCCGTGCGCGAGCGCTTCGATGCGATCGTCGAGCAGCGCAATCCACCCGACCCGTACGCGGGCAAACCGGAGCTGCGGGCTCAGTTGGTCGAGACGTTGCTCGCCTGACTCACCCTGACCTGGCATTCACTTTGACAATGAGGAGACACTTCATGATCGAAAGCATCAAGCGGCTGGCCATGGCAGGCATGGCTTGCGCCATGCTCGCCGCGCCGATGGCACAGGCCCAGACGACCAAGCCCAATATCCTGGTCATCTGGGGCGACGACATTGGCTGGCAGAACGTGAGTGCCTATGGCATGGGCACCATGGGCTACACCACGCCGAATATCGACCAGATCGGCATGGAGGGCATTCGCTTTACCGATCACTACGGACAACCTTCCTGCACTGCCGGCCGAGCGGCGTTCATCACCGGCCAGTACCCGATTCGCTCCGGCATGACCACCGTGGGGCAGCCGGGCGACAAGCTCGGCCTGCAGGCTGCTTCACCGAGCCTGGCCGAGGTATTGAAACAGGTGGGTTACCGCACCGGTCAGTTTGGCAAGAACCACTTGGGCGACAACAACCCCAACTTGCCAACGGTGCATGGTTTCGACGAGTTTTTCGGCAACCTGTACCACCTCAATACCGAGGAACAGAGTGAGTACGCCGATTACCAGAATTTTGCCAAGGACTATCCGGGTGGACCGCAGGCCTACGCCAAAAAATTCGCCACCCGCGGCGTGCTGCACAGCTTCGCCACGGACAAGGACGATACGACGACAGACCCTCGTTTCGGGTTGGTTGGCAAACAGGTCATCGAAGACACCGGACCACTAACGACCAAGCGAATGGAAGACTTCGATGGCGCAGAACTGATCCCTCATGCGATGGACTTCATGCGCAAGGCGAAGAGCGACGACAAGCCATTTTTCGTATGGGTCAACACCACAAGAATGCACATCTACACCCATCTCAACGATAAATGGAAACACGCTGCTGCCCAATACACCCACGAGGACGACACCCAAGGTAGCGGCATGATGCAGCACGACCACGACATCGGTTTGTTGCTGGATTTCCTGAAGGAGAACGGCCTGGATCAGAACACCATCGTCTGGTATTCCACCGACAACGGCCCTGAACACGCTTCCTGGCCACATGGCGCCACGACCCCCTTCCGTGGCGAGAAAATGACCACGTATGAAGGCGGCGTGCGCGTACCGTCGATGTTGCGCTGGCCGGGTGTCATCAAGCCAGGGCAGATCAAGAATGGCATCCAGGCGCACCAGGACATGTTCACCACCCTCGCCGCGGCAGCGGGCGTGCCGGATGTGGTCGAGCGCATGAAAACCGAGAAGAAGCAGTACATCGACGGCATCAACAACATCGACTATTGGACCGGCAAGTCACCCGCCAGCGCACGCACCAGCCTGCTCTATTACATCGAAAGCAAACTGACCGCCGTGCGCATGGGCCCATGGAAGCTGCACTTCTCGACCAAAGAAGACTACTACGCCCCGATAAAACCGTTGTTTGCCCCGCTGATGTTCAACCTGCGCAGCGATCCGTTCGAGAGCTACGACAGCAACGACTCCTACGGCCACATGGTTCAGAAGTCCGCCTGGATTGCCGCACCCATGGGGGAACTGATCGGCAGCCATTTGAAGACCCTGGCCGAGTACCCGCCCGTGCAGGCGGCCAAGTCATTTGACCGATCGAACCTGGTGCAGGATTTCCTGAGAAGTCAGCAGCCGCCACGCTGAAACGCGGGGTGTCTGGATACCCGCGTTGTCTGGACGTTTTTCGCGAGCAGGCTCGCTCCTACAGGTTCCACACGGACCTTTGTAGGAGCGAGCCTGCTCGCGATGGTCTTTAACGGTGACGCGGGGTGTCTGGATACCCGCGTTGTCCGGACGTTCTTCGCGAGCAGGCTCGCTCCCACAGGTTCCACACGGACCTTTGTGGGAGCGAGCTTGCTCGCGATGGTCTTTAACGGTGACGCGGGGTGTCTGGATACCCGCGTTGTCTGGACGTTTTTCGCGAGCAGACCTCCTGCAAGGGCATGCATCAACACGAGAAACGGCTCAACGTGGTGTACGTATCAAACGCCTGGTAACGCGAATGTCGATCACGCATGATCTTGATCATCGCAATCTGCGGATCACTGGAGAACACCAGGCGCCCGCCGCTGGCCACCAGGTGGTCCAACAGCCGTTCTTTCTCGCCCACCAACCCTTCGGGATTGCGATCGTTGGCCGTCGTTACGTCCAGGCGCAACCAATGGGTACCGGGAATCAGGTCGCCGGCAAACACCACCGGCCCGCCGGGCATGGCGATTTCCGGGATCAATTGTCCGGGGGTGTAGCCATCGCTGAAGTGAAACTGCCAACCGTCGCCGAGCTCTTTGCAGCGCGCGTCATCGACCAGCACCAGCCGCCCACTGCCTTGCAGCCTGCGCACGATCTGGCGGACGAATAAAGCGCGATCATGGGGATGGTTGTGAAGCGCACGGGACCAGTGACGCTCTCCGGTAATGTAATGCGCAGCAGGAAACAGCAAGCGCGGCGTATTGCCCTCCTCGATCGCCGCACTCAGTTCGGGAGTCAGTTGCGCGTGCAGATGCGTCAGCACCACCGCACTGATATCGCCTTCAGCCAGCCCCTGTTGCGCCAGGCTGTCGAGCAATCCCGGCGGATGTTTCTGACAGCTGCAGGTCCGTCGCAGCGGCGCCAGCAAGGCGCTGGCACCGGCCAGCACCAGGATATTCTTGCCCCCTTGCTGCACCAGCAGGCCCCGCGAGGCCAGGTCCACCAGGTTGTCCTGGTCGGGCTTGATCCATTCAGCCCATAACTGCCGCGGCGTATTACCGAACATCACGCCACCATCAAGCTTGCGACTGCTACCGGCCAGAGTGGATAAACAACGGTTCACGACAGACACCTCTTCGAATTCGCCCCAACTTTGCAGAACGTGCGGGTTTTATGAGGCCTGAAGGATAATCCGCCTTCACGTCCACGCCCCCACCCGTGTGGAGTGGGGCCCGGACGGATCACTGGCCAACACATTCCACATCCTCGCCGAAGCTCTACCCCTGTCATCAATAGCCAAGTATCTGTCGTCAAATGCGAAGCACCCCTCAATCGCAGGTCTTCTAATAGCGCTACAAACTCTGGCAATTGAGCCGACGGATGTGACCGTGGCCTCTGAGTCACGAGTTGCCTGGTCCGCCTGGCAGGAGAATAACAAGATGAAATTGGTGAAAAGTCTTCTGGCAGCCATCCCCCTCATGGGGCTGGTCATCGATGCCCACGCCTATGTATCGAGCCAGGAAGCCGCCCGGCTGGGCACCAGCCTGACGGGAGTGGGTGCCGAACAGGCCGGCAATGCCGACGGTTCCATTCCGCCCTACAGCGGTGGCCTGACCACGGCCCCCGCCAGTTTCAAGGCCGGCGACAGCATGCGCCCCGACCCCTTTGCCCACGAAAAACCGCTGCTGGTGATCAACGGCAAGAACGTCGATGCGTACAAAGGCATGCTGACCGCCACCACTGTCGCGTTGGCCAAGCGCTACCCTGGCTTTCGAGTCGATGTGTATCCGACCCACCGCACCGCATCGTTGCCACAGGCGGTGCTGGACAACAGTCGCAAGAATGCCACCAACGCCAGGTCCCTCGACGGCGGAACCGCCATCGACAATGTGATGCCCGGCGTGCCGTTCCCGATCCCGCAGTCCGGTGCCGAAGCGATGTGGAATTTCCTGTTGCGCTACCAGGGCGTCAACATCCATTCCAAGTACGACTCCTGGAGCGTCGACACGGCGGGCGTGCCGAGCCTGGCGGTCACCGGCGAAGCGTACGTGTCCTTCCCGATCTACGAGAACATGTCGAAGCCGTTCAGCAGCTCGGACATCTATTATCAGTTGAAACTGTCCTACACCGGGCCTGCGCGCCGAGCCGGCGAGTCGATCATGCTCAAGAACGCCACCAATGCCACGGAGTTTCCTGGCCGCGCCTGGCAGTACATGCCGGCCCAGCGCCGGGTCAAGCAGATTTCGATCCTGGCCTACGACACGCCCAACCCCGGCACCGCCCGTGCGCTGGAGCTGTATGACTGGACGCTGGTAGGCAAGCGGGAAATGATCGTGCCGTACAACACTTACAAACTCACCTACGCCCGCGAAGCCAAATCGCTGACCACCCCCAATTTCATTGCCCCGGATTACGTGCGCTGGGAAAAACACCGGGTCTACGTCGTCGAGGGCAATCTCAAGCCCGGTGCCAAGCACATCTATCAGAAGCGCCGCTTTTACCTGGATGAAGATACCTGGGCCGCGGTGGCCTCCGATCAGTACGACACCGATGGCCAGCTGTATCGGGGCTCCTTCGCCTTCTTCAGCCAGAGCTATGACCAGCAGGTTCCCGATGCCACCCCGTTCATGACGTACGACCTGTCGCGTGGCACCTACAACATCAATGGCGTGGTCGGCCCCCACGGTGGCATCCGCTACATCGAACCGCTGTCGACGGCGCAGTGGGCGCCAGAGTCCATGGCGGTGAGCGGTATTCGCTAGGGGCGGCGATGGAGACCGATCAAAAAGGGACGGTCAATTTCATCCAGTAGGCATTACCTTCCGCGCGGTTGCGAACCTGGGTTTCCTGCTCCCACTTGGCGGTCAGAAACCAGCCTTTATCGCTCGTATATTTCACCGACGGGCCAATCGCTAGCGCCCTGCCTTTGTTGTCCTTGACCCGTTCACCGTCCTGCCGGTCATCGGTGGTCTGGTGAACGATGTAACCGCCCACGCCCACCACCCAGCCATTGCCCAGGCCCCAACCTACTGCGTAATCGGCATGCAGTTCCGAGCCGGAACGGTAGTCGGTCGCGGGGTTGCGGCGGTTGAAGTCATACATGATTTTCGCGTCGACGTTCAGGCCATTGGGGTCGACGTAAGACACCGCCACCACGGGTTCGACTACCCAGTAATTGCGTCCGATGTTGGCCAGGTCATCGCGATCGTATTCACCCGACGGCGCAATGAAATCCACGGCGACAATACTGTGTAGCTTGTCACTGTGATGGAAGCCCAGCGCCGGCCCGAAGATGATGTCGCCCAATCCCTGTTTGCTTTGGGACTGGCCATTGAGCTCAACCTTGAGGTCTACCAGCGGCACGATGGCGTGGAACGCCAGGTTGCCACCGAGCACCTGCTGCTCGGTGACCCAGATCAGTCGTGGCGCAATGGAGTTGGCCCGCACGCGGAAGTCCACAGGCACTTTGTCACCCCGATTGTCGCGTAGCGAGTCGGCTTCGTAGTGGCCGACATAGAACTGCGAATACAAGCCCGGCGGTGGCATGGCACCGGACATGTAGTTTTCCGCCCCCATCGGGTAGGAAGATCCACCGTTTTCGGTGGCCAGCGCCCCGCCACTGACTACCGCCAGCAGGCTCACTGCGGCACAGGAAAGGCAATTGCCACGCTTGGTACGCGGTACGGCTTTCATAGGTTGATGACCCTTTTGTTGTTTTTATAGTCAGCCGAAACCCTGCCGACCTTCGGGAGGTCAGCAGCGTCCGGCGTTGTGTGTTGCGGGTAAACTCAGATGCGTTTGAACAACGCTGAGCGAGTGCTTTCGCTGGCGCCATCGGCGGCGCTGTAGAAGCGCTCCATGAAGATGTCGCGCTCGAACAGCCGCCCTTGCATCAGGCAAGTAATGGCCGAATCGATCATCACCGGTGGCCCGCACAGGTAGGCTTTACGCGTACTGAAGCGGCCCTCGAAATGCTCCTTCGCGGCGTCATGCACGTAGCCTTTGAACCCCGTCCAATCGACATCGTCCTCTGCCTGGCTGAGCGCGGGTACGTAGGTGAAATTGGCGTAGTCGCGCTGCAATGCCTCGAACAGTTCCTGGTTGTAGAGCTCCGCGCGATTGCGCGCCCCCTGGAACAGCACGATCTGGCGCGTATCCCCTGCCTCCAGCAGATCGAGAATCATCGATTGAGGGCTGGATAATCCCGAGCCGCCCGCGATGAAAATCAAGTCACCGCTTTGCGAGGTGCGTACAAAAAACTGCCCGTACGGCCCGGACAATTCCACCCTGTCTCCGACCTTCAGTTCATCGTGAATCCTGCCGGTCACCCGCCCGCCCTCGACCCGACGCACGTGCAGTTCCACTTCGTCGGCGCGACTTGGCGGGTTGGCCAGCGAAAACGCCCGAGTGCCTTCGATGCCAGGCAATTGCAGGTTGATGTACTGCCCGGCCTGGAACGCCATGGGTCGATCGAGCTTGAGGTGCACGCCCTTGATGGTCGGCGACAAGTCCACCAGCGCACTGACCACTGCGCGGAAGTCCTCGACCGGGTGCCCGAGAAAATCAGGGTCGGCGTCGATGTCCGCTTCGATCACCATGTCGCTTTGCGGAATGGCGCAACACGCCAGGACCTTGCCTTCGTCACGCTCGATATCCATCAGTGCAAAGGAAGACGCCGCTCCCAGATCCGCTTCGCCTTCAAGGACCTGGATCTTGCAGGTGGCGCAGGTGCCATGTCCGCAGGCGAAGGGCAGCCAGACGCCCTGGCGCAACGCTGCCTGGAGGATGGTCTGGCCCTCCTCCACTTCGATTGTTTCGCCCGTAGGCTCGATGGTTACTTGGTAGCTCATCACCGTGTCCTCAGTTGAAGGTGCCGGCAATGCCGTTCAAGCCCGGAGTAGCGAGGTGCAGCAGGCTTTTATGGTCGATGCCGTTATCGATCAGGCTTGCCGCATTGTCGGGTGTGAACGGTTGATCGTTCAGGCGCCATAGCGCCTGGCTGAAATCCACTCGACTGGCATCCGGGTGCTGGGAAATCGAGGGCTTGACCACCTGCTCGATGAAGTCAGCGAACGGCATTGCCGGTGGCAGCGGGAAAGTGAACGGGGCGCAAAACATCAGGTGTTTTTCCCAGCACAGGTACACCAGTTGCAGGCCATGGAAGTTTTCCTGGCGATCCAGGGGTTGGGCCTCATAGGCACCGATGGAGGTCACGGGCATGATTTTTTCCTTCCTGTCAGGTGGGTTTGAAGCAGACCAGCAGGCCCGCTTCGGCGCAGGGCGTCAGCCGGTCTTGAGCAGATCCGGGTCGACGGGATTGGCCGGCGCACTGTGACGATCATTGGGGTGCCAGTCCTGCCAGCGCCGATGCTCGGTGGAGCCCAGGTATTCAAAGTTGTCCTGGCCGGGTTCGATGTTGTAGTAGTCGCGCACCACCGACTCGACATCCGCGCCACCGCAGTTGCCCTGCAATATCTGATGCACCGGTAGCCAGGCCTGGATGTACTTGGTCGGCTCGTACTGGAAAATGTCGCAGCAGCCCTGGGAACAGAAGTGATAACGCTCGCCTTCGTGCTCGGTGCTGCGATGGCTGAGTGTGGTCTGGTCATCCGGCTCGCCAAACGACAGTGGGATCTGGCAGATCTGGCACAGCATCGGCAGGGTCGGGTTGTAGAAACGCTCGCCCTTCTCCTGGAGCGCGCGCCAGTGCTCAAACCGTGGGCGGTAGATCTTGTCGAAGGTGTCCGGGTACTTGGACGAGAGCCAGTCCAGTTCCTCGTCGGTCGGCATCCAGGTATGGAAGTTGGTCGCCTGGCTGTACTGATAGAAGATCGACCAGGCCTGATGGCTGACGTGATCCTTGGCAATATTGGCTTCTTCGACATGCTTGGGCGGGCGAATACCGTAGCGCTCCAGGTCCTTGAACAATGCCCCGCCCGCCTCTTCGAAATACACGCCCCAGGCTTCGGACCAGGACATCACCTTGTTGGGCAGCATGTAGTCCATCATCATCCCGACCAGTGTGAGCAAGCGGTAACCACGCCAGAACCACTTGTCGATCCAGCGCTGGATGATCGGTACGTTGTCCTCGTGTTGCTCCAGCAAAAACTTGATGACCTCAAGGCCCAGCGTCATGTGGCGGGCCTCATCCGACTGTGCGGAGAAGCCGAAGGTCACGGTGGCCATGTCGCCGTTGAACGCGGCGCCGGACATGAAAGGAACGAACAGCAGATTGGTCAGCACGTACTCGAACGAAAACGAGATGGCCGTGAGGAACTCGAACGGCCCCGCCGTCCGCGCGTCCTCGAAGAACGACTTGGGCACCGAGAGGAACCACACGCGGTCATGCATATGGGCGAAATCATGCAAACCGTTGAAGTGCTTGTTGTAGTGGCTCATTGCATGAATCTGGGTCTGTACGTGGCGCAGTTCGTCGATAGCCTGCATCTGGCAGGCAATTCGTGCACCGGCGCCACTGAACTGTCGTCCAACCCGTGCGAACCCTTGGTAGGCCTGATATTCCAGCGGTGTCACACCGGACAGGAACAGCTTCAGCGCGTTGACGTAGCGGGCGTCCGACAGCGTGGTATGCCCATTGTTCTGCGAGAAGGCGTCGAAGATCGCGTAGAGTTTTTTCTCTTTCTCAGCCTGGTATTTCCAGTAGGTATCCATGGTCAAGCGGAACGGATCTTCCCACTTGTCCCAATCGGTGATCTTGATGCCTTCGAAACGTTCGTGCGGGTAGATGTCCTCGTGGGTCTGGTAGCTGGGCTCCCAGTCCAGGTCACGGGTCATGCAGCGGTATTTTTCTTTGGCATTAAGGCGTTTTTTCACGGCCATGATGGCGCTCCCGAATTCTTGTTATGGATCAAACCCTGGCTTGAAACCGGCGGTCAGTTGTTCCAGTGGAGGGAGAAGCTGTCGTCCTCTTCCACGACATTGCCGCCGAGGGTGATGACGTACATCAGCATTTCCTGGATGTCCCAGGGGCTGCCGGTCAGTTGCTCGACTGTCTCGCGATGGATATCCAGGCGGCCCCTGGCCTCAATGCGGATCATCGACGGTTGGTGCTGAATCTCGGCATGCGGGTTGTCCTGGACGATCGCGTCGACAATCGAGCGCGCGTAGTCGGTGTCCTGCAGGTTGATGTAGACGAGGGAAGTCATGGGCGGGCTCCTGTCAGGCCGATTTTCTTCAGGCGTGCGCTGAACTCGGTGCACACGGTATCCAGCGCGGACGTATCGAGAGTCAGGGCCGCCAGGGGCTCGAGTGCCTCCACGCAACGGGCACTCCAATGATCGACCCAGCCTTGCACCAGGTCCTTGTTGGCCGGGCTTTCGTTGATAACAGTCTTGAGCAGCCCGTCGACCCAGCGTTGGCTTTCGGCGAACCACAGGCGCATGAACTCGGTGAGCATGCCGACCTGGCCGGCACCATTGGCCGAGAGTTGTTCGTCGAGCTTGTGGAACAGCAGCGGGTACACCAGGCCATCGCTGACCAGGTTTTGCGCCAGGGTCAATTCGAACCAGTCGCGAACCACCAGGGTGTCTTCGACGTAGCGGCGCAGGCCTTGCCATGCCGGGTCGCCGAGCCACTGTTGCTTGGCCTCGGCCAGCAGCAATACGTCGCCGTCATCGAGCATCAGGCCGATCCGTGAGAGGTACTGGGCGATGCCCAGGCGATCCATGGCCTGGAACATGTGCATTTGCGTGACGCTCGTGCCGAACCCGTCGGCGGCGATGCTGCTGTTGTTCATGTTGGCGCCCATCTCGGCGTGCCGAAGCGGCAACAACAGCCTGCTGATCAACTGCACATTGCGCGCGGACAGCCCGGCAAGCATGTCGCGCTTTTCGCAGAACGCGTAATCATGCTCGGCATTTTCCTGCATCTTGGCCCGGGCCTGGACGTAGGCGCCGTAGTAGTACTGGCGAGGGTCGCTGACGGCATACCAGTCAGCCATCACCACCGCAGTGCGGGTGGCGTCATTGAGCAGTTTGTCCGGTTGCCACAACGGCCGGTAATGAAAATTGGTCGCCGACTCCAGGTCGAAACTCGCCTCCTGATATCGGCTGGCAACCTTGTCGCCAAAGCGGCGACGGGTATGGCTGAAGGTGTTGCGGATCGTCTCGACGGTCGTCGTCTTGATCTCGACACTCATGGTGTGGACTCCTGTAATTATTGTTGGGGGGCCTGTTCACCTGCGGCGCCACGGGTTTCGCCGTAGCGCCACTTGTGCGCATCGGCGTCGAGGGCCTGGGACATCTGCGCGTCCATGTGCTGGACGTGGTGGGTTTCACAAAACTGCTTGAATGCCTGATGCGGCATGACAAGCTCGACGTACAGGTCGGGAAAGCCGATGGCGAAATCGAACTCGACAAAGGCAGCGTCTGGCTCACTGCGCACACGGACGTAGCGCGGCATTTGATCGAAGGTGCTGCCAGGTGGGTTCATGCTCGGAAACTCCCTTGTTGTTATGCAGGGATGCAGAGCAACATGAGTGCCAGCGCAACAGCTGGAATCTTAAATAAAGAATAAACCTAATAAAAACAGATGGTTACATAGATCGCAGTAGGCCCTGCAGGGTGCAAGTATTCGCATGCGGAGATCTGTCGACATGGACGAATTGATGATTTGATCAATCCAGGGCAGGCGGTTCGAGCAAATGAACAAACGTCGCTGCAAAGGCCGTAACCGCTCCGGATCAGTCGTGATGTCGACCCAAGACCCGGCGCTCAGTCGGTGAATATCCATTTGACTTTCAATTGAAATTCGGGACGTTCTATATAGGAATTTTCATCGCTTTTTCTGACACGGTCCCTCGGTCACGCCCCAGCCTGGGTGCAAGGAGCCCTGTTATCCCCACAAACAAAAAGACATAGGGGTTTGTTTTCATGACCATGAAATACCGGGCCTCCGAGCATTCTGCACAGCTCAAGGACCTGACCGACCGCGTGCACTTTCTCGGCGGCGAAGGAAAGATCTGGCTCGATGAGCAACGCATGATGCTGATGCAGGTTTCGGCGATGGCGTCGTTTCGCAGGGAGCTGATCGAGATGATCGGAGCAGAACGTGCAAAGGGCTTTTTCCTTCGCCTGGGCTATCAGTCCGGGCTCAAGGATGCGCAGCTGGCACGAAAACTACGGCCCAATGCCAGTGACATCGATATGTTCCTTATCGGACCGCAACTGCACTCGCTCAAGGGCATGGTCAAGGTGCGTCCGTTGAAGATGGACATCGATATCGAGGCCGGAACCTTCTATGCCGACATCGAGTGGATAGACTCTTTCGAAGTGGAAAACCACCAGAGTGAACAACTGCATTCCGATCAGCCGATTTGCTGGATGCTCCTGGGCTACGCAATCAGCTATTCGTCGTTTTTCATCGGCCGGCAGATCATTTACAAGGAGGTCAGCTGCCGGGGATGCGGGGACACAATGTGTCGGATTATCGGCAAGCCCGCCGAGGAATGGGAGGATGCCGACACGTTCATGCGCTATTTCCAAAGTGATTCAATCATCGATGAATTACACACCCTGCAGCTTCAAGTAGAAAACATGAACCAGCGCCTGCAACTGGGTGCAGGCCAGTTTTACGGCATCGGCCGGTCAGCGATCTACCGCAAGACCTGCGACCTGATCGACAAAGTCGCCCCAGGCAAGGCTTCAGTCCTGCTACTGGGTGAAACCGGCGTCGGCAAGGAAGTCATCGCGCGCAGTCTGCATTTGCGCAGCGAGCGCGCTGGCGGTCCTTTCATAGCCCTGAACTGCGCAGCCATCTCGCCAGACCTGATTGAAGCGGAGCTGTTTGGCGTCGAAAAAGGCGCTTACACCGGCGCTCAACAAGCGCGCATGGGTCGCTTCGAACGCGCACATGGCGGCACCTTGTTTCTCGATGAAATCATCGAACTGACGCCTCGTGCCCAGGCCAGCCTGCTACGGGTGTTGCAGGAGGGTGAGCTGGAACGGGTGGGCGATAACCAGACGCGCACTGTCGATGTGCGCGTCATCGGTGCTACGCATGAGGATCTCGCGCAGGCGGTGAAGGAAGGACGTTTCCGTGCCGACCTTTATTACCGATTGAACGTCTACCCGGTGCGGGTTCCTGCGTTGCGCGAGCGTCGCGAAGACATCCCGCTGTTGATTGAGCACTTCCTTGAAAAGCTGCATCAAAGCTATCAGAAAAAAACCCTCGGCCTTTCCGATCGCGCCAGCGAGGCCTGTTTGCGCTACGACTGGCCAGGCAATATCCGTGAGCTGCAAAATCTCATCGAACGTGGCGTGATCATCACAGACAGCAATCAGAGCATTTCCGTGGAGGCACTGTTCCCGCACCAGTCCGACGAGGCCTACAGTATTGGCCTGTCGAGCGAAGGTGCTTTGATCAGCCAGAAGCTGGCGCCCACCGATGAGTGGGTGGGCCGCCTGCTCGATCTTGGAGTGAGCCTTGAAGCCATGGAAGAGCAACTCCTGCAAGGTGCCATGGAACGCGCCGGGCAGAACGTTTCGGAAGCAGCGCGCCTGCTCGGAATGACGCGACCGGCACTGGCTTACCGGCTGAAAAAGAAGCCGGATTGAGGCCTGGCCTTCAAGCGCACGGGTCTCCACTGGCGCTTAAAGGCTTGAGCGTGTCACTGCGCAGCACTGTCCCTAATCAACGGGATATCGATGAGCGGGTGTACATCACCTACACCCGCGAGTTGTTCTGATCAGGCCTTCTCCTTCAACGAGCCGTCGCCGGGAGCACGTTGCGGTCACTGCCGTTCCACCTCTTCAAAAGATCCCGTGCGCGCCTCGCCGCGGGTGTCTTCATCAGGCCCGCCGGGTGCTTGAATGACGCCATCGAGGCTGATGAAAGCGGCAACGATAAGCTTGCGCATACTCTTCTCCTGATTCGCCCTCGTGAAAGTTCCTGCCCTGGGAACATCGAACCAGATGCATTCCCTGAACCCTGGTCGAACCGACCTCTGCGAAATCGACAGCAGTTGCTCGAAGCGCCCCGGCGACATACTGTTTTACCCCAGGTCAACGTCATCACAACGAACTATGGGGTCCATCACGTGAGCAAAGCGTCTTATGTTCCTCCCAAGGTCTGGAAAAACAACGCGCCCTCTGGCGGCGAGTTTGCCAATATCAACCGCCCTGTTGCCGGCCCGACCCATGACAAGACACTGCCGACAGGCAAGCATCCGTTGCAACTGTATTCGCTGGCGACGCCCAATGGCGTAAAAGTGACGATCATGCTCGAGGAGCTATTGGCGCTTGGGCATACCGGTGCCGAATACGACGCCTGGCTGATACGCATCAGCGAGGGCGAACAGTTTTCCAGCGGCTTTGTCGAGATCAACCCGAACTCGAAGATCCCGGCGTTGCTGGATCGCAGCGTCGAGCCGCCGCTGCGCGTGTTCGAATCCGGTTCGATCCTGCTCTACCTGGCGGAAAAGTTCGGCGCCTTCCTGCCCACCGATCTCGCGGGACGCACCGAAACCCTGAACTGGCTGTTCTGGCAAATGGGTTCGGCGCCTTACCTGGGCGGCGGCTTCGGGCACTTCTACGCCTACGCGCCGGAGAAGCTCGAATACCCGATCAACCGCTTCACGATGGAGACCAAGCGGCAACTGGATGTCCTCGACCGCCGACTTGCGCAAAGCCCCTACCTGGCCGGTGACCGCTACACCATCGCCGACATCGCGGTCTGGCCCTGGTACGGCCAGTTGGTGCGCAACAACGTGTATTCGGCTGCCGAATTTCTATCCGCCCACCAATACACCCACGTGCAAAGATGGGCGCAAGAAATCGCCAATCGACCGGCGGTCATCCGCGGTCAGCGTGTAAATCGGACGTGGGGGGATGAGGCGAGCCAGGTGCCTGAACGGCATCAGGCTGCTGATCTGGGCTGAAGGACCGCATACGTCCGGCGTTCACAGCGCCGGGCGACAAGAGCGGCGCCCGTTACTACCCCTTCCAACCCGCCAGCTATTGCTCGGGGTGCATCGCCAGATAGTTGTCGACTGCAGCCCCTACCGTGGGAAAAAACGCCGATTCGCCAAACCTTGCGAAAAGCCCGAAGCGCTTGAGTTTGTCCTTGACCGGGTCCTTCATCTCTGCCACGCACAACTTGATGCCCGCCGCGTGCAGGGTGTCGTCGAGCTCTGCCAACATGTCGGCCGAGGTCACGTCGACACTGGTGACCGGCTCCGCCGCCACGACCAACCAGCGCACCGGCGTGGGCGAGGCCGCCACGGCGTTCAGCACACGCTCGTTGAACAGTTCGGCGTTGGCGAAAAACAATGGCGCATCCCATCGAAACAAGACCAGACCGGGGATCAGGTGCGCGTTCGGATAACGCTGGATGTCGTGGTAGCCCTTGACCCCCTCGGCTTGCCCCAGCACTGCGGAGTACGGCCGCCAGCCATCCCACAGGAACTCGATAACGGCGATCACGATAGCCAGGGCGATACCCTCGATCGCCCCGAACACGGCGACGCCAATGGTGCAGGCGATCGACAGCCAGAACTCCCAGCGCTGGATACGATAAATGCGTCGCAGGTCGGTAACTTCGATCAAGCCAATGGCCGAGGCGATCACCACGGCTGCCAGTGCGCTGTTGGGCAGGTTTTCCAGCAGGTTCGGCGCCACCATCAACAGCACTGCGACCGCCAGTGCGCCGACCACGCCGGTCAACTGGGTCTTGGCGCCGGCGGCTTCAGCCACGGGCGTGCGTGAAGAACTGCTGCTGATGGGAAAACCCTGGAAAAACCCCGCCGCCAGATTGGCAAAGCCCAGCCCCGCCATCTCCTGGTTCGGGTTGACATAGGTACGGGTGCGCGCCGCGTAGACCCGCGAGAGCACGCTGGTGTCGGCAAACGAAACAAGGGCGACGGCGCAACCGCCGATAATCACCGGGACCAGGTCGTCGCGGGTGATCCAGGGGATCGCGAACGCTGGTAAACCTTGGGGAAGCGCACCGAGGACCGCCACACCCGCGCCCTTGGCCAGGCCCAGCACACCCACGGCAATGGTCGCGCCTGCCACGGCGATGAGGATGCCCGGGATACGCTTGTGGCCTTTGAGCAGCAGGATCACCGCCAGCGTGGCGGCGCCCACAAGGAAAGTGGTCCAGTTGGCCTTGCCCTCCATCACCCCGGTGGTGATCGCCCACAGGTTTCTGAACGGACCGTCGGACTCGATCGAAAAACCGAAGATTTTCGGCAATTGACTGATCAACACCGTGATGGCGATGCCGTTCATGTAGCCGTAACGGATCGGTTTGGACAGCAGCTCGGTAATGAAGCCCAGGCGTGCGATGCCCGCCAGGATGCACACGGCGCCCGACACGATCGCCATCATGCTCGCCAGGGCAACCGCGCGATGAGGGTCGCCGCCCGACAGTGGCAAGACGACGGCAAGGATCACGGCCGCCAGCGAGGAATCCGGCCCCAGCACCAGGATCCGGCTGGGGCCGAACAGTGCATAAGCGATGAGCGGAACGATGGTCGCGTACAGGCCATAGATGCCGGGCACGCCTGACGCCACGGCGTAGGCGATGCCGACGGGCACCAGCATGGTGGTGAGCACCAGGCCGGCCATGATGTCATGGCGCAACCAGGCTATCTGGTACTTTCGCAGCGTAACAAGCCCGGGGAGCCAACGGCTCCAGCCGTTGCCGTCGCCGCTATCGCGAGGTGCAATGCGACCCGGTTCCGGGGTGGGCGGCGAAATATCCGAATGGCTCATGTGTCTATGGCCTTTAGTGTCCGGCATAGCGCCGCGGAAGGTGCCTCTCAGAATTTTTCGGGAATTCGCCGCAGCGGATAATCCGGCTCGCGATAACCGCCAGGCTTCTGCCGCTTGGGTAACACCACCTTCTCGCGTGCGACGTCCTCATAGGGAACACGGCTGAGCAAATCAGAAATGATGTTCAGCCGCGCGCGGCGCTTGTCGTTTGAGTTGGCGACCAACCAGGGGGCGTGCTCGGTGTCGGTCGCCTGGAACATGTCGTCACGGGCTCGCGAGTAGTCATACCAACGGCTGTAGGATTTGAGATCCATGGGGGTAAGCTTCCAGATTTTGCGCCCATCCTTGATACGCTCTTCCAGCCGTCGGGTCTGTTCCTCAGGACTGACTTCCAGCCAATACTTAAGCAAAATAATGCCCGAATCGACAATCGCCCGCTCCACGTTGGGCACCGTTTTCAGAAACCGTGCAACCTGCTCCTTAGTGCAGAACCCCATCACCCGCTCCACGCCCGCACGGTTGTACCAACTGCGATCAAAGATCACCACTTCGCCAGCTGCCGGCAGGTGCGGCAGGTAGCGCTGGACATACATCTGGCTTTTTTCCCGATCAGTCGGTGCCGGTAGCGCCACCACGCGAAACACCCGCGGGCTCACACGCTCGGTCAGTGCCTTGATGGTCCCGCCCTTGCCGGCGCCGTCGCGCCCCTCGAAGACAATGCAGATCTTGATGCCCTTGGCTTTTACCCATTCCTGCAATTTGACCAACTCGACGTGCAGCAGGCGCAGTTGCTCAAGGTAATCGCTGTTCTTCAGCTTCAGGCTTTGTGCGGGATAACCCTTAGCGGCTTTCTTTTTGTCCTTTGCCATGACCAAGACCTCAGGAAAACGGGTTGTCGACAGGTACGCAGTGTGATTGCTGGCTGCTCAGCCACCGAGTGCAATGATCGCGACGATCAGCACGGCACCGGTGACCGCCATCGCAACGCCGCCAACCCAGGGTTTTGCGCCGGCATAGCGCGCCAGTATCCAACCGGCGAGGAACAGCACCACCAGCCCGACCAGGTTGGACAGGCGTACGGCAAGCGCTGTCTGGTCGAGCAACAGAAACGGCACCACGAGGGGAAATGTCGATGCCACCACCAACAGGAACACCCCGACCGCGCCCCTGATGTCGTCCCAGGTAAGGCGTGGCTGCACCGACGTGTTGGCAAATTTGACCAAGCGCAGACGCAGCGACTCCAGCTCTTCGGGACCGGCCGCGGCGACGAGACGTGGTGGCAGTGCATCGGCAATCAGCGCTTGCCCGGTCGCCGCATCCGCTGCGCCGCTCAGGGCGGTGAACAGCGTACGTTTGCGCGTGCGCTCGATCAGGCTGCGCAGTAAATACATCACTGCGTCGGCAAGCCCCCAGGCCAGGTTGCAACCCAGCGCTGCGAACATCATCGTGCGTTCCGCCTCCTGGCCAGATGTTGCCACGCTGATGGTTCCGGTGAAGGTCATTGCCATGAGCAGGCCAAAGATCACTTCAGTCACGCGATCGACCGGATCAAGTACCCGTGCCCGCTTTTGCTCTGCTGTACCTTGCATGCAGTCATCCTCGCACGGCCGCATCCACGTGAGGCCCTTTGAGACAGGCCACGGCAGCGGTCTTTTATCACTGGGCAGTTTCAACAAATTTTCAGTGTAGTTTGAAAAGCTTGTTTCGCTGGCGATTCAGACTGCACCGTCGCACCGCGAGGCCTCGGCACCGACTAAGCTTTTACAATTGAACCTGATTGCCCATGGAGATGTGCGTGAGCAGCGCTCCCCTGTCCGAACTCGATGCCGCCCTGCCCGGTCTGGTGCGCAAGATCCGCGTGCTGGATGCCTTGGCCTGGCCGGAGGGGGTCGAGGAAGATTTCCTGGCGCGCTGGCGCGCCGGACAAGCGCAATTGCCCAAGGTCGAGTTGCGCCCGCGTGATCACGGCGCCGACATTTGTGCGCTCGAAGCCTTTATCGGTCGCTGCGATGAGGGGCATCCAGCCGGGCGCCACCTGGCCATGACCGCGCGCAGCTATGCCACGGCCGGGCACATGCTCGGTGCCATAGGCACGCCCGCCTTTACCCAGTATTCGTCAGCCTTGTATCGGCGTCCGGACTTCTACTATCCGAGCCTGAACCTGAGCATGCTGGACGCGGCCCACTTCTTCCTCAAGACCACCGACGCCCTTCTGGGCGGAGCGCGGATTCCTCCGAGCCCCGCTGAGATCCCGGCCGAGGCCTTCGCCGCCTGGATGCAACCGGAACTGGACCGTTTCTTCGGCCCGGGCCGGATCACAGTGGTGCTCGATCCGACCCTGGCCGCCAAGGCCATTGCCGGGGCGAGCCGCATTCGCCTGCGGGCCAGCGCACTGTTTTCGCAACTGGACAAGAACCAGCTGTTGCAGCACGAGGCTTTCGTGCATGTCGCCACGGCGCAGAACGGCGCGTTGCAATCAAACCTCAAGAGTCTTGGCCTGGGAGCACCGCGTACCACCCAGACCCAGGAAGGTATCGCCACCCTCGCCGAGCTGTTCACCGGCAGCATGGACATCAACCGCCTGCGTCGCCTCGCCTTGCGTGTGCTCGCGGTGCAACAGGCGCTCGATGGCGCCGATTTCATCCAGGTGTTCGAAGGTTTTCTTGCTGCCGGCCAGACCCAGGAGGAATCCTTCCGCTCGACCCAGCGGGTATTTCGCGGTGCGGATCTGCACGGCGGTTCGGCGTTCACCAAGGATGCGGCCTACCTGACCGGCTTGCTTGGCGTGCACACCTTGCTGCGCATCGCGATCCGCGACAACCGACCGGAACTGGTCGGCTATCTGTTCGCCGGGCGCCTGAGCCTGGGGGACACCGTACGCCTGGCCCCGCTCTTCGAGTCCGGTTGGCTCCAGGGGCCAGTCCATCTGCCGGCCTGGGCCTCGGACCTGCGCCTGCTCGCCGCCAATCTGGCCTTCTCTGCGTTTATCTCGAGGATCAAGCTGGATGTGCTCGACCTGGACGTGCTCATGGCCTTCGCCGATGCGCATGAAGCCGATGCCAGTGCCTAGGAAGGTAGGACCTGTAGGAGCGAGCATGCTCGCGATGGTGGCACAACCACCGCGGGGAGTTGATCGTTCCCACGCTCTGCGTCACTAGTGTCCGGTAAACATGTTTCATAGCTGAAGGCTGCCTTGGGCAGCCTTCAGCTTTTCTCGCTCCTGCC